>JAJFUV010000221.1 GCA_021372245.1 Terriglobales bacterium | reverse complement strand
ACGGTGAAGCTCATTCGAAGGTGCTAATCACTCCGTGAGTTGAATTGTTTGGGGGGACATCGCGAGGGACGTCTTCCATGAGAGCAATCCTATCCTATCACACCCCGCAAGAGGTTGCATACGTGAAGCCTGAGATTGACACGGGCCATGTAGCTTTTGCATTGAAATTAACTTCCGAGCGGCGGCAGGACGGGAACCGGGAGAGCGCCGTTGGGTTCATTTGGTACGACGGGCACACCGCAGGAGGCTGCGGGCAAGGGCCGAGGCGAAGGCGCGCTTTCGAGGGGCGCGAGGGCGGGTACCGGGACTGCGTCGTTGGGTTCGTTCGGTACGGCGGGGACACCGCAGAAGGCTGTGGACGAGGGCTGAGGCGAAGGGGCGTTTTCGGAGGGAGCGAGGGCGGGAGCCTGGACTGTGCCGTTGGGTTCCTTTGGCACAGCGGGGGCACTGCAAAAGAGTGAGGACGAGGGCTGAGGCGAAGGCGCGTTTTCGGAGGGCGTGAGGGCGGGTACCGGGACTGTGCCGTCGGGTTCCTTTGGGACCGCGGAGGTGCGCAGGAGGAGGAAGTTGAAGAGGGCGCGCTGGTAGACATTATGGAGACGGGTCTCATAGCGATGGATGAGAGCGAGTTCGGGGCGTGAGGCGAGCGAGCTGAAGGCGGCGGTGACGCGGCCCAACTCATCGCCGGGAGGCTGAGCGGCCAAGGCGTCGTCGAGCAGGCGGGTCTCGAGAGCCCAAACCCGGCGCAGGCGCCAGGAGGCGGCGACCATCTCCTCGAGCAGACCGTCCTCGACGCCATCGGCGGGGCCGAAGCGGTTGACGAACTGGTCATGCAGCTCCTGGAAACCGGCGGGGGACTCATTCGAGAGAACCACGCATTTGGCGAGGAGGCCGTGACGGAGGGCGTTGCGCGAGGAACGGGCCTTCCCTTCGGGCGTGACAGGGCCGAGGGAGCGCGCTCCATTGGCGCGGGAAGCGAGGATGCGGCGTAGCGATGGCATACAGTCTCCACATTGAGTGTAACTTGCGCGACGAAATCAGACGCAAGGAAGTCGTTTAGAATCAATTGATTTTGTGCGGTGACCGGTAAGTACGCTTTGCCTGCTGGGGGCTGAATCAGAGACATGGCGTGGTAGAGTCTGCTTGGGATGTGGCGATTGAAGAGCAACACTAGAGTTCGTCAGCGGCGGCCGCGCGTGGCGACAGATGAACCGGAGGGGGCGGCGGAGTGGGTGAAGCGGGTTTTGGGGCTGGAACCGGACTCGGAGCAGGCCCGGATATTGGAGAGCAAGCGGCGGCGGGGCATGTTGAACTGCACTAGGCAGTGGGGGAAGTCGACCATCGCGGCGGCGAAGACGGTACACGAGGCGTGGAGCAAGGCGGGGAGCCTATCGCTGGCGGTGAGCCCGAGCGCCCGGCAAAGCGGGGAGTTCGTGAGGAAGGCGGCAGCGTTCGCGAGACGGTTGGGGGTGGAGCGGAAAGGCGACGGGGACAACGAGATGTCCATGGTGTTCCCCAATGGGTCGCGGATTGTGGGGCTGCCGGGGAGCGAGGCGACGATACGGGGGTTTTCGGCGGTGACGCTTCTGATGGTGGACGAGGCGGCCCGCGTGAGCGACGAGTTGTACAAGTCGATCCGGCCCATGCTGGCGGTGAGCGAGGGGGCGCTTTGGTTAATGAGCACTCCGTTCGGCAAACGGGGATTCTTCTGGGAAACGTGGGAGCGAGGCGGCGCGGAGTGGGAGCGGGTCCGGGTGACGGCTTACGAGTGCCCTCGCATCGGACGAGCATTCCTGGAGGAGGAGCGGCGGAGCTTGGGGGAGCGGTGGTTCCGGCAGGAGTATCTGTGCGAGTTCGTGGATAGCGTTTGCGGGGTGTTCGACCGGGACCTGGTAGGACGGGCCATCTCCCGGGACGTGACACCGATCATCCTGGATTAGTGCAATGAAAAGCTCTCGCGCCATAGGCGCCAAGGGAAGCCGACTCGTCTGAGGACTCTGATATGCGGAACTTCGGGGATCTTTTCTTGGGTTTGGATCTAGGGCAGTGCTCGGATTACACGGCGGTGGCGGTAGTGGAGCCGGCGGAACTGAAGGGGGAGTGGGACCCAGCGTTGTTCGCCTGGCGGAAGGTGGTCCAGTTGCGGGTGAGGTATTTGGAGCGGATCGCTTTGGGGACTCCGTACCCGGACATCGTGGAACGGATCAGACATCTGACACGGTCGGGGGAACTGGCCGGGCGTTGCCGGGTGGTAGCGGATGCGACGGGGGTGGGGCGGCCGGTGATCGAAATGCTTCAGCGGGCGGACCTAGGGTGCCGGGTGATGCCGGTGGTGGTGACCGGGGGCGACAAGGAGGTACAGGACGGGGAGTATTACCGGGTGCCAAAGCGGGACCTGATTGCGGAACTGCAGGTGTTGCTGCAGCAAGGGAGACTACAGATCGCGGCGGGGCTGCGGGACTGCGAGACTTTGGTTGGGGAGATGGCGGAAATGCGGGTGAAGATCACACAAGCCGGGAACGAGCAGTATGGGGCCTGGCGCGAGGGGCAGCACGACGACCTGGTGTTCGCGGTGGCGCTGGCCTGCTGGGGAGCGCGACAGGCCTATCCGCTGGACGGGGTGCAATACTGGCAGGTGCCGATGTAGAGGGGAGAGGAGGCCAGGGTTGGGCGAGGGCCACCCGTGCAGATGGTAACGTATATGTTACTATTGTGAGGTGCGGGAAATCGAGATCCGCGAGTTCCTGAATTCCTCCGGCCAGTCGCCGTTTGGGCACTGGTTCGACGGCTTGAACGCGGCGGCAGCGGCGCGGGTGACGATTGCGCTGGCACGGCTGGGCCAGGTGAACTTCTCGAATGTCGAAGGGGTGGGCGCCGGGGTGTACGAAATCAAGATCGATTTCGGTCCGGGGTACCGGGTTTACTTCGGCAAGGACGGCGAGCGGATCGTGATTTTGCTGGGCGGCAGCGCGAAGAAGCGGCAGAGCGCCGCGATTGTGGCCGCGCAGGCCGCATGGGCCGAGTACAAGCGCCGCAGGGCCGGCAAGGAGTAGGCGATGGCATTGACGAGAGCATTCCTGGAGACAGTTTATGAGCGGGCGCAGCTGGACGGAGCGTTCCGCAAGGCGCTGCTGACGGAAGCGGTGAACGCTTATCTCGGTGGGGATGAGGCGACGGGGAAAGCGGTGTTGCGCGACGTCATCAACGCGACTGTCGGCTTCGAGCCGCTGGCCGCGGAACTGGGGAAGCCAGCCAAGAGCCTGCACCGCATGTTAGGCCCCAGCGGCAATCCCAGCACGGCCAACTTCTTCGCGATTCTCCGGGTGCTGCAGAAGAGAGCCGGCGTGAAGCTGACGGTGAAGGCGGCGTAACAAGAGAGGCGAGTCAATTGCGCCGATAAACCTTACCACATAGTCCTGATTCAGAGTGTTATTATCCGGTAGTCGTCATCTGTACAGGTTCCAAACCCCAACAAGGGTAGTTCATGTTCGACGATTACTTTGGGAAGCTTACTCGCATTTCTACAGGTGCGTATCCCTGGCAACGCGACCTATTTGAACGATTCGTCCATGGTCAGTTCCCGCCGTCTCTGAATCTGCCAACTGGCTTGGGCAAGACCTCGGTCATGCCCGTCTGGCTGCTGGCGCTAGCCGCAGCCCCGGGCATCGTGCCACGACGTTTGGTGTGGGTAGTGGACCGGCGCGTGGTAGTGGATCAGGCCACGGCGGAAGCCGAAGCGCTGGCCGAAGCGCTGCAAGCGCTTCCCGACGGCGACGAACTGCGCTCTCGCCTGGAGTCTCTTTCGATCGCGGGCGGCGAGGATGATACGCTGGCGGTGTCGACCCTGCGCGGCCAGCGCGCTAACAATCGCGCCTGGAGTATCGACCCCTCCCGCCCCGCGATCATTGTTGGCACTGTGGACATGGTTGGCAGCCGGTTGCTGTTTTCCGGCTACGGAGATGGCCGCTGGCACGCACCACAGCACGCCGGCCTGCTCGGCCAGGATTGCCTGCTGATAAACGACGAAGCACATTTGACGCCGGCGTTCGCCAAGTTGCTGGATGAAGTGCAAGCCTGCATCGCACGTCAAGGCTCGTTCAAACCATTTCGCGCCATTCGCGTATCGGCCACTCAGAGCGACAGCGACAGGTATCCCGCCAGCCTTGACACGGATCTCCACGCTTCATCGGAATTCGCGCGGCGATACAACGCCAGCAAGCAACTGCGTCTGCATCCGGCGGCTGACAAGAAGGCGTTCGAAAAGATCATGGTCGATCTCGCCACCGGCGACGCGGCCGGCCGGACGCTGGTGTTTGTGCAAAAGCCGGAGACTGCCGTCAAGCTCCGCGATTTGATCGTCAAGAGGACCGGCTCGACACGGATTCGATTGCTCACCGGAACACAGCGCGGCTTCGAGCGGGACCAGTTAGTGGCCGATGAAGTTTTTCGAGAATTCGCCGGCCGCGTTGTTTCGGGAACGCCGTGCTGGCTGGTAGCGACCTCGGCGGGCGAAGTGGGTGTGAATATCTCCTCGGACCGTCTGGTCACCGAACACGATACGGCCGACCACCTGCTTCAGCGATTCGGGCGGCTGAATCGTTTCGGCGAAACGCAGGGCGCGGCGCACCTGGTCTACCCGCAAGGCGACGACAAAGACGAAGCCAAGCGCGAGACGATGGGTTATCTGCGCTCGCTGCCATCACCGGCCGCGAATCTTCACGACGTCTCGCCGCGCTCGTTGTTCGAAAATCCACCGCCCGTGCAAGCCTTCGCGCCCGCACCGCCACTGGCGCGCCTCGAAGAGTGGCTGCTCGATGTCTGGAGCCAGACCACGCTGGGCGCGTGCGAGGCGCGTCCGCAAGTTGCGCCGTGGTTGCATGGCAAACCGGAACCGGAGTTGCCTACGACTGAAGTTGCCTGGCGTTGGGACGTGGAGTGGCTGACAAAACCCGGCGTGGCGATCGAGGACATCGACGAAGCGCTCGAGTGCCATCGGGTGCGCGCGCGTGAACGGCTGAGAGAGCCCACCTTCCGTCTGCGCAAGAAGCTGGAGCAACTCGACGGAAGCACGCCCATTTTGTGCGTGGCTTCGGACGGCACGGTGCGGCAGACGACGCTCGGCGATCCCGGCCAAATCGAATACGCGCTACTGCTGTTGCCGGTTGGGTGCGGCGCCATCGTGGATGGGATGTTCTCGCCCGGCGAGGTGTCATCGTCCCCCTACGACGTCGCGGATGAAGGCGTTGAACCGAGGCGGGCACGCAGTCTGGCACCGCTGGAAGATTCGGGACTTCGATTGTCGTGGCAAATAACCGTCGAGCCGGACGAGAACTCAGACACCGAGCCGGTGACAGTGTACTACTACTCGACACCGAGGGAGCGTGGCGTGAGCATTGGCCGTGACGTGTACCTGGATGATCACCTGCGCGACGTCGCCGAAACTGCGCGTCTGCTGGCTTTGAAACTGGGGCTCGACGAAGAGCTGGTTCGAGCTTTGGAGCGCACCGGGACGTTGCACGACCTCGGCAAAGCGGAGCCCATCTGGCAGCACGCGATGCGTGGCGATGTGGAACATCCGCTGGCAAAGACCGCGCGACGGGGGCGTCCGGCATTGCTCGACGGATTCCGTCATGAGTTGGCGTCGATCGAGCGCGCCGGTGAAGCCGGTGATCTGGCGCTGCATCTGATCGCGGCGCATCACGGTTGGGGACGCCCTCATTTCCGGCGGCAGGCGTTCAACCGGCGCGCCCTGAAGGCGAGTGAGGAGATCCCACTCGAAGCCGCCCGCCGGTTCGCACGTCTCACCGCGCGGTACGGCCACTGGGGTTTGGCGTATCTGGAAGCAGTGTTCAAAGCGGCCGACTCGATCGCGTCGAGCAAAGCCGAGGAGCAACCCGCCGATGCCTGAGCTACGAACCGCCATCGATCCGACTAACCCCGGCCAGTTTTACGCCTGCTGCGGGCTGGTGGAGCTGTTTAACCTTCGCGGCGCCGAAACGCTGTCGCATTTCGAAGCCGACCCGCACGTTCCGAAAAGGGCGGAGTTCGTTTTACGCAGCAAGCGCGAACTGGACCTCACCGCGCTGCTCGCCGACCTCGCGGCCGCTCAATATGCAGTTCTCGATCACCGTGACGCGGCCATTGCACCAGTGAAAGCGCAGATCGGTTCCATCACGATCGAGCTTGACTGGTGGCTGGATTATTATCGCCAGGAAAAGAGCGAGAAGGGCCTGAAGCTTTGGGCCGGACAAGTGACGCCGGCTAAACTGTTCGCCGAGTTGCCTGGGGTGCTACCGCGAGAAGGCAACCCAATGCAATTCGCAGCATTGACCAAGACAAAGTTCGGCGTGGATCCGCGCGCGGCCTGGGAACCCATCAACATCGGTTTCTCACCCAACGAACACCAAGGTGCGTCGGTGTATCCGGCCGTCGAACTGCTGGCCGCATTTGGCCTGCAGGGGTTCCGGCCGGTGACTTCGCGGCGAGACGGCGCCGTTTACTCCGCGTGGCTCGATCCGCTTCCCCGAATGTTGTGCCGCGTGTCGGGGCGGATCGGCGGCCGTTCGGTTCACTACCGGTTTGATATTGAGAAGCGTGGCAGCTATCGCTTCTTCGCATTCGCGGCACCAATGAAGGAAGGGAGCATGGCATGACGGACCGGTTCGATACATGGTTGAGCGATGATGGTCCCGTAGCGCTGGTGATACGGGAGTCCCTGGTCGCGGTGACGGGCAAAGACGGCGTGATCTTTCCACCGACGTTCGCACCCGACCAAGAGAGCACCGACAAGAAGGCCGGCTACGTAATTGATGACGGCATTTGTCTGGTGGACACGGTTGGCTCGCAGTCAAACCGTTTGGAGCCGATTTTCAAAAAGGAGCCTTACCGCAAGCTCGTGCCACAGGTTACCGTGGCGGTGGGAGAGCGCACTGTAAACCTGCTCGACGCCGGGCACCGCGCGGCCGACGCCGTGGTGCGGTTCTCGGATCTGTGGAGCGAACTGCAGGCGGCGTTTCTCGACATTCGAGAAAAAGGCGACTCACAACGGCTGGCTAAGATCGCGCCGACAAGCCTGGTATTCGGCGCGTGGGATTCGCGCGACACGCAGACAAAGATCCCGCGACTGGTTGAATCGACCATACGGGCCTATGGCGCGACGCCACTGCGCCGGTCGGCGCAGTACACCTCTTCGATTGAAGAAGATGTCCGGCGCGAGTTGGGCATCGACGCCGCATCGCTCGGCGACAAGGACTTTCCGGCCGAATGGGGTTTGGTGGACAACCCGAGCGGCCGCGTTCACGGCGGCGTGGTGGCGCGCGAGGGAATTCGCCGCGAAGCGGTGCTCAATCTGGTCGCGTTGCGCGCGTTGTCGGCGGGAGACGCCGAAGCCACACGGAAATTGCAGCGCTACATCTTGGGACTGTCACTAATCGCGTTCCTGGCGCCGGCCACTCTGTACTTGCGCCAGGGGTGCCTGCTCACGGTGGACAAAAAATCGCCGCCGCGGAAATTGGCCGTGCACCGCGACGGGGCGGAGGAGGATCTGCCGGCGGCGAAGAAAGAGATCGAGAGTTTCGCCGCCGAAGCCGCCGCGGAATTCGGTGTTGGACCAAACCGCCAAGCAACGTTCGACGCTGACGCTGTTAAGAAGAAGGCCAAAGAAAAGAAGACCAAGAAGTAGGCGGATATGGCTCGCTATCTTTGTATCTCAGCGACACTGCTTACAGGCCGCTACCACGGCCATGAGTGGCCTCCGGCGCCTTCACGGCTACTGAAAGCCCTGGTGTGCGGCGCGATGACCGGCGGCTACCGGCGGCATTGGATGGGGGCGGAAGCAGCCCTGCGATGGCTGGAGTGCCAGCCGCCGCCCGTCATTGTAGCCGTGCCGGCCGAAGCAACTTCGAAGTATCGCCTGGCGGTTCCCAACAACGACCTGGACGTGGCGGCCAAGGAGTGGAGCAAGGGCAAGCCCTACGATGCCGCCAAGCTGAAGACCATGAAAACAGTTGCGCCGCGCGCGCTGGCTGGTGGCCCGCACTTGCACTATCTCTGGCCGGTGGACGCCGATACTCCGGAAGAGCACGTGCGCACGCTCGCGCGTTGTCTGCACACGTTGGGCTGGGGCGTGGATATGGCCTACGCCGACGCCAGCCTGGTGGATGAACAAATCGCGCGCGGGCTGGCGGGCGAACGTTATCTTCCGAGCCAGGAGGGCACGCCATTGCAGATTCCCATCGAAGGATTCCTCGACGATGTGCTCGAAACCCACCGCCGGTTCTGCTCGCGGCAACAGGCGAAGGGCGTCAACCCCGACACGCGCCCCAGCGTGTATGGGTTGCAACCGTACCGGCGCGAAGGTGACACGGCACGCCCTTGCCTCGTGTTTTCGCTGCGGACGTGCGAAGGCACTTCGTCATTCGCGGTCGATTACGGCCGCTCGATGGTGGTAGCCGCGTGGATGCGACACGCTTGCGCGGAGGCATTCCGGCGGGAGAGCGCGCCGCCGGACTGGATCGACAGTTACGTGTTGGGCCACCATCCACAAGGCGCCGGCAACGCTCCGCGCCTGTCGATTCTGCCGCTCCCGTCGATCGGCGACGCCCACTCCGATGGCCGCGTGCGGCGAGTGGCGCTGGCGGCGCCCATGGGCGGAGCGCGCGAGCCGCTGGATTCGCTGGAACTGACGTTGCGTTCGGCTTTGATCACCGGCGACGACCAGCGCGCCGTCTGCCGACTGGGCCGCATCGAAAACAAGAAGGTCGTACTCCCTTTCTACTTCCGCCGGGCGCGGCACTGGCGATCGGTGACGCCCGTCATCCTGCACGGCTTCAACACACAGCGCGGCAAACTCTCGCTCGCGAAAACCGAGCGTCTGCTCATGCAGGCCTTCGGCGAAGCGGGCTTCCCGTCAAACGCCATCGAATCGATTGCCTTCCAACCCGCGCCCTATTGGCCGGGCACCGAAGCGGCGTTGCAAATTCGCGTCCCGGAGCATCTCGCACGGTGGCCGCGCTGCCACGTGGCCGTGGAATTTCGCGAAGAAATCGATGGGCCGGTCGTGGCTGGCATCGGCCGTCACTACGGCTTGGGGCTTTTCGCATCGGAAGGGTAAAGCATGCGAAACACCTACGTTGTTACTTATGACATCGCCGACGACAAACGACTGCGCCACGTGTTCAAACAGATGCGCGGCTGGGGGGATCACTTGCAGGATTCGGTGTTCGAGTGCCAGCTCACGCCATCCGACCTGGTCCGTTTGCGCAGCGAGTTGAGCGAACTGATTCACCACACCGAAGACCAGGTGCTCTTCATCGACCTGGGGCCGGCCGAGGGCCGGGGCGACCGTGTAATCACGGCGCTCGGTAAACCGTATGTTTGTGTGGATGCGCCCTGCATCGTGGTGTGACTATGGCGACAGCACCCATCATTCCCCAAGAGCCCGAGCGCGAAGGCCGGCAGCCGTTGCCTGAGTACCTGCCCGCGCGGATGCTCAACGAATACGCGTATTGTCCGCGGCTTTTCTACCTGGAATGGGTGGACGGCCTGTTCCGTTCGAGCGCGGATACGCTCGAAGGCCAGCAGCAACACCGCCGCGTGGATGGCGGCTCGGGCGCGTTGCCGCCGTCGAGCGAAGCCGAAGAAAAGCTGCACGCGCGCTCGGTGACCCTGGCTAGCACCACCCACCACCTGATCGCGCGGATGGACCTGGTCGAGTTGGAAGGCACGACGGCGACGCCGGTTGATTACAAGCACGGCGCACCGCAGGAAACGCCCGAGGGCTTGGGCGCTTGGCCTCCCGACGTGGCGCAGCTCGCCGCACAAGGCATGGTGCTGCGCGAAAACGGTTTCACCTGCCAGGAGGGCGTGGTCTATTACGCCAAGACCAAACAGCGCATCCGGGTGCCGCTCGACGACGAAACGTTTTCGGCCGCCGCCGCGCTGGTGCGGAAGGCGCTGGAAACGGCCGCCGTGCCCACGCCGCCGGCGCCGCTGGAAGATTCGCCCAAATGCATACGGTGTTCGCTTGCGGGTTTGTGCCTGCCTGATGAGACCAACGCGCTACTGGATGAGGACGGCGAGGTTTGTGCGCAGTTGAGCCTGTTCGGCAGCTCGGAACCGGTTCCGCGCAAGCCGGTCCGCGGCGAAGTCCGCCGGCTGATGGCGCCGCGCGACGACCTGAAACCTCTGTACCTGAACACACCGGGCCTGCACGTAGGGAAGACCGGCACGGTCCTTCAAGTGAAAGAGAAGGGGAACACGATTCAGACTGTGCGGATGGGCGAGACTTGCCAGGTGAACCTGATGGGCAACATCCAGATCACGACGCAGGCTATTCAGGGTCTGTGCGAAGCCGAGATTCCGGTCTGCTATTTCTCGCAGGGCGGATGGTTCTATGGCATCACTACCGGCTTGTGCACCAAGAACGTCTTTCTTCGCCAACGGCAATTCGAACTGGCTGCGAAAGAGCGGTTCGCGCTCGAACTGGCTTGCAGCCTGACCGCCGGCAAGATCCGCAACCAGCGGACCATGCTGTTACGTAATCATGTCGAACCGCCCAAGGAGAGTCTGGAGAAGATGAAGGAACTGGCGGCCGAGGCTGAGCGGGCCCGGAACCTTGAAGAACTTCTGGGGTTCGAGGGTGCGGCCGCGCGGATCTACTTCGGATCCTTCTCCGGTATGCTGAAAGACGCGGGCGAGCAGGCGGCGGAAACGACGGCATTCCGGTTCGATTTCCAGTGCAGGAACCGGCGCCCGCCCCGGGATCCTATCAACGCGCTGCTATCACTGGGCTACAGCATGTTGACAAAAGATCTCAGCATCGCCTGCTACGCGGTGGGGTTCGATCCGATGATGGGTTATTTTCACCAGCCACGCTTCGGCCGGCCGGCGCTGGCCCTGGACCTGATGGAACCCTTCCGTCCACTCATCACCGATTCGGCCGTGCTGTCGGCAGTGAACACGAGAATGGTGCAACCGGGCCATTTCGTGAAAGCGGGCCACAGCGTGGCGCTGACGCCAGAAGGGCGCAAGTCTTTTTACAGGGCCTACGAGTTGCGGATGGACGCTATGGTCACGCACCCGCTGTTCGGATACCGGGTAAGCTACCGCCGTTTACTGGAGATCCAGACCCGGCTGCTGGCGCGCGTGCTGGAAGGTGAGTTTGGAAAGTATCCGGTCTTCGTGACGAGATAGGGAGTGCGAGCGGCGAGGTGGCGCGTCATGGGCGGGGGCCGCTCGCGTGACAGAAGTGGCTAATTTGCAAGGAGTTGCGGAGAGCAGAGCGGATGAAGTGGCTGAGACGGACAATTTCTGAGGCGGTGCTCGCGAACACTTGCGCAGGTGCTTGAAAAGAGAATAATTAGAGGAGGTGCTATTTCCGCGCTCATCTGAGCGCGGCCCCATTGAAGCGTCAGGTCTTTCAGGCTGTCTTTCGAGAAGCGCATGCATTTCCGCGCTCATCTGAGCGCGGCCCCATTGAAGCGACTGGTACATTACCAACAACGATCAACGCCCGGAAATTTCCGCGCTCATCTGAGCGCGGCCCCATTGAAGCGAATGGACTCTTCGCCTGGCCGGAAGCCGTAAGGCATTTCCGCGCTCATCTGAGCGCGGCCCCATTGAAGCCTGCTCAACGTGTAGAGCCGGAACCGGAAGTAGCGGATTTCCGCGCTCATCTGAGCGCGGCCCCATTGAAGCGACAAGTACGTGCCACACCTCTTCATCTGCAACGACATTTCCGCGCTCATCTGAGCGCGGCCCCATTGAAGCTATCCTGGTTGCGGCCTCGTTTAGTTCGTTCCGCACTATTTCCGCGCTCATCTGAGCGCGGCCCCATTGAAGCGCCATAGGGATGTAGGGCGGCCCACAACAGGGCGCTATTTCCGCGCTCATCTGAGCGCGGCCCCATTGAAGCCCGCATCGACCAGGCGGAGAGTGAAGCGGAGGCTGTTATTTCCGCGCTCATCTGAGCGCGGCCCCATTGAAGCTTTCTTCGGCGCTGCCGCTCCTTGCGGCGGAAGCTGCATTTCCGCGCTCATCTGAGCGCGGCCCCATTGAAGCGCGAAAACGCACTACCGTCAGACCTACA
>JAJFUV010000208.1 GCA_021372245.1 Terriglobales bacterium | reverse complement strand
GTGCGGCCCGTCATCACCAGAACGCGCAGCTTGGGTTCTGCTGCCTGCAAGACGGATGCTAGAGCGGTCAGAATGAGTAACCAACGCATGGTCCTGTTATCGCACGACTACGGACTCGGCGGAGGACGCCTCTTTAGTGTGAGAATCATAAATGTTGATTCGCACGCCATGAGACCCAGTATTCTGCTTGCAATGTCAATCGCTATGACGCTCACAGCATCCGATACTCCATTGTTTACCGCCCGGCCTTTGACGGCAGAGGGCTCGTTCACCGAAGGGATTGAAGGCCCCGCGGTCGATCGCGAAGGCAATGTTTATGCCGTCAACTTCGCCCGGCAAGGGACCATTGGCCGGGTCACGCCGGACGGTCGTGGCGAGGTATTCGTACAGTTGCCCGAAGGCAGCATTGGGAACGGCATTCGTTTTGACCGTCAGGGCCGCATGTATGTCGCCGACTATGCGAAGCACAATGTTCTGCGTGTCGACCTCAAGACCAAGGCTGTCGAAGTCTTCGCGCACGAGCCAAAGATGAACCAGCCGAACGACATCGCCATCTCCGCCGGCGGCGTCATATGGGCAAGCGATCCGGATTGGAAAAACAACAACGGTCAGGTCTGGCGCATCGACACTAAAGGCCGCGTGACGCTCCCCGCACCGGGCATGGGAACTACCAACGGCATCGAGGTCGATCCCACAGGCAAGATCCTCTACGTGAACGAATCCGTGCAGCGCAAGGTGTGGGCGTTCCGCATCGGAAGAGACGGCAAGCTTCGCAATAAGCGATTGCTCATCGAATTCCCGGATCACATCATGGATGGGATGCGTTGCGACGTCGACGGCAACCTCTACATCACTCGGTACGGCAAGGGTGTCGTGGCGATCGTGTCACCCGCGGGAGCCATCATCAAAGAAATCGGCGTGCTCGGCAAGAATCCCAGCAACATCTGCTTCGGCGGACCGGACGGCCGGACGTGCTATGTGACGGAAGTCGAACGCCGACGCCTGGTCGAGTTCCGCACCGACAAGCCCGGCCTGGAATGGCAGCGCTGGAAGGAACATAGATAAGGCGACCGTCTCACTGAGCGGTACGGTCGGCGACCTTTCAGCGGGCGATGACAGATACCCGCTTGGAGACGCCAGAAACGATCAGGGATCGTCTGCCTGCGTCCCATTTCCATTCCCTTGCTCCGGTCACTCTGACTTGCGTCGCCGGGGGCAGCCGCAGGTTCAGTTTCATGCCGGCGGGCGCGCCGGGCATCTCGATGAGCGCACTCAATCCCCTTCCCGAGGGCTTGACGGTCAGACTGACGGATCCCCAACGGGTCGGGACTTCGCTCGCGGCAAAACCTTGGCGATACCACCGCTGCGGTGCCGCGGGCGCCAGATAAAGCGTGTCGCCACTCCAAGGCTCCCAGACAAGCATCCACCGCAGCAGTTGCGCCGTGACCACCTGGACGGGCACGCAGTAATCGCTCCTGTGTGTTCGCGTGGCGCCACCTCTGATGGCGACCATCTCGTACGAGGTCAAGGTGCCCGGTGCCGTGTGGTGAGCCAGGTGGCCATAGAAACCGAGAAGGTAATCCTTCACCTGGCCGCTGTCCAGCAAGCTCCTGGCGTAGTTCGCGTAAGGCCAATCATCCATGCCATCGCGGAACCGTGTTGTCCTGAGTAGATCGCCACCCCGGACAGCGCGGTAGGCGATAATTTCGTCACGCATTTGCGCCGGGAGCATCTCGGCTGAGAGCATCTCCAGCCAATAGCGATAATTCGTGTACGAGGAAACCTCATCCTCCGTCATGCGATTAAACACCCGTGTCGTGCCGGCGATGGGGGGCACGTAAGGCGGTGACATGTCCGCCCGGCGCGCACGCTTCAGCGCTGTGAGAATGTCTTCACGAAGGATGTCTGCCTGCGCCAGCCATTCCCTGCCGCGGCCGGCGAGTGCAGGGCCGCCCCGCGCTCCACCCTGCTCGCTCATCCACTGCCCTAGTTCGACGAGCCCCCGCCAGGCCCACACATTTCCGGAGAAGTAGAAGGCCTGCTCCTTGTGGGTGTCGGCTTCCGCTGCCCCATAGATGAGGCCATACGTGGGTGAATCCGGAGTCTGAAGCTGCCGGCTTGAGGCCCGTTCCTTGAGCAGCCGTTCGCCGATGCGCTCGAGTGGAGCGAGGTGCGCGACGAGCCATTCCGGATCACGAGCTACACGGGCGTACCGCGCAGCGAAGGCGAGCACTTGCCCATATTCGGAAACCGCCGGACCGTAATAGTCAAATGTGCCGTCCGGTCTCACAAATTTGTCGAGATAGAATCCGAGTCGCTCTCGGGCTTCCGCGTGGAAACCCCAGTCCATGAGGACGGAGTTGAACAGAATGGTGGTCGGAGGAAACGAGTCGCACCTCTCCTCCGCATAAGTAAGCATCCCGTATTTCGGATACGGACCGACGTAGGTGATGAGCCCGCGCACAATACCGGCCTTGCTCGCATCTGAAACGCGCACCTCTGGGACCTGGAACTTCATTGCCCTGTTGAAGAATTTCTTCCAGGCTGTGTGAACACCAAGCAGATCCCGGTAAAAAGCCGCTCCGTCGGCGGCCGGCCCCGCTCCGGGCAACGTCCAGTACGTTCTTTTTCCATCAGACGCCCGCATGCGCACGTGTACCTTCGGGTCATCACCGGTTGCAAATGCAATCTCCTCGAATCCGGTGCGGCGCGAGACATCGTAAAACGCATAGTCGATAACGGGCAGATAACCGCCGACGAGGCCTTTCTTGTTTGGCAGTTTCGAGGCGTCAGGGACCGCAGCGCCGAAGACCGCGCTCTCCCGCCACGGGTCGAACAGAAGTTGCTCCAGTCCGCCGTGCTGCTTCGAGCGGCCGAATCCGAGACGCCCATCCGGCTGAACGATGACCTTCTGCCGGGAAGTCACGGTGCCGAGGAAGGTGTAGCTGTCGAGCGGCGGGAGCAGATCC
>JAJFUV010000207.1 GCA_021372245.1 Terriglobales bacterium | reverse complement strand
CCGGTGACCTTGCCGCGCTCGGCATCGGAGTGCTCCATGGAAATGTCCTTGGCGTGCATGTGCACCAGGCGCGGCCCGATCAGATCCAGCGCCTCGTAGATGTCCTCGCCCGCCAGGTATGCGTTGCCCGTGTCATAGTTCACACGCAGCAGGGGATGATCTACCAGCGTGGCGATCTTCATCAGGCCGTTCGTGGTTTTCGAGATCGCCTGGTGCGGCTCGATGCCGATCGAAATGTTGTAGCGCTCCGCCACGCGCAGCACGCTCTTGAGCGTGTAGCGCATCACGGTCCAGATTTCGTCGTCGGCGATCCAACTCGGGCGGTAGCTTTCGTCGGTGTTCACCACGGGCGCGCTTAGAACATGTGCGAACTGGATGGCGCGCTGCAGGTACATGACGCTCACTTCGGGCCGCATCAGCGGGCAGTGCGCGCTGACTGCCGAAGCCTCCACGCCGTTCTGGTCCAGGATGTCTTTGATGAAGTGCGGGTCCTCTTCCATGGAGACGGAATGATAGTAGCCCGCCTCGCTCATCAACTCGCGGCCGGTGTGCAGCATCGGCTCGACGAACTTGTAACCCATCCGGGCGGCCCACTCGACGCCCACAGGAAAGGGCTTCTCGGACTTGCGCACGAATTCCAGATTCAATCCGGGTACGATGCTCATAAGCTCCACTCCTTTTTCCACTCCACTCTGCGATTCTCCAGGTAGGCGATGTCGGCGATGTGGCAGGCCATGGCGGAATAGTGCCCGGCTTCCTCATCGCAAGCAGCCGGTTTGCGCGAGCGCACCGAATCCAGCCAGTTGGCTACGTGCAGGTCCGGGGTCGGTCCGGAGGTGATCTCCTCCTTGCCCTTGCCGGAGGCGGGCATGAAGCGGTAGCCCCAGCGGAAGATGTTGAGGCGCCCTTCCGTGCCCATGAACACGATGTCCTCGCTTTCCTTGCGGATCAGGTCGGTCACATTCGCTTCGAAGGTCACCAGCAGATCGTTCGGATAATGCAGGACCGCGTTGATGTTGTCGGCTGTGTCGCGGTCCTCCTTAGGCAAGGCGATGGTGCCCATGCACACCGCGGCCAGCGGCTGTTTCACCTTCATGTACCAGTGCACGACGTCGATCATGTGCACGAACAGGCCGCCCATCTGTGCGTTGGTCGAGTAGTCCCAATAGACGTAATGGTTGAAGTAGCGCTTGGGATTCCACGGCACTTTCTTCAGGAGGCCCTGACACACATCCCACTCCATTCCGGCCGGCTTCTGCTCCATGCCCGGCGGCGGCGCCATGTTGCGGTAGGCGCCGTTGCCGTTCCAGATGGTGCGGACCATGGTGACGCGCCCCAGCTTCCCGGTGTCCACGAAGCGTTCCTTGGCTTCGCCGAAGTGCGGGTGCGACCGCTGCTGCGTGCCCGTCTGCAGGATGCGCTTGTGCTCACGAACCGCGCGCACGATGCGATGACCTTCCATCGGATGCAGCGTCATAGGCTTCTCGACGTAGAGATCCTTGCCCGCTTGGCAAGCAGCCACGGCGATGGGGCAATGCATGTGATCCCACGTCGCGATGATGACAGCGTCGATGTCCTTGCGGTCCAGGACCTGCCGGTAGTCGACGAACTTGGCGAGCGTCGTCCCGGCCACTTTCTCGGCGCGGTCGCGCTGCACGTCGTAAGCGTCGGCAACGGCCACCCACTCGATGCCACCGGCCTTGTTGGCGCGGTCCATCAGGTAGCGACCGCGTCCGCCGCCGCCGATGATTCCCAGGCGGATGCGATCGTTGGCGCCCTTGACGCGAGCGGCGCTGGCCGCTGTGAGAGCGCCCACAAAACCTCTGCGAGTAACGTTATCTGGCATGTAGTCCCTTCTTCCGCGGCTGCCGTTTGAATGGGCGAGCGCGCCTCGGGGTATTCTACCTTGCCGCGTGGGTTACCGCCAGACGTCCACGCCCATCTCGGCGAACTGTGCGCCGGCATTGAGGAAGTGCGCTGTGATCCAGAAGACGGTCCACTCCTCGCGATAGCCGCCGCGCAGGCCGAGCACGTCTTCGGTGTCGCCGCGCTGTGCGTAGTTGGTGTGGTGCGGCTGCTCGCCCTGGCTGCCGTAAGGGTCGATGATCTGCCCGCAGGTGCGGAACATCAGGATGCCCATGCGCTTCAGATCCTCGCGCTTCAGAATCTCGCCCAGGCGATAAACAGCCGGCGCCATGATGACGCCGTAGACATCGATGTGCTGGTTCTGCGGTGAAACCACGGTCCAGCCGCGTGTGCGGAAGCGGTGGTCGCGCAGACGTCCGGCGGGTAGGTCGATGTCCCATACCACGACGTAGCTCAGCACCACGTCGCAGGCGTGCTGGGCCCATTTGAGGTGTCGTGGGTCGCCTGTCGCTTCGTACAAAGCCAGGAAGCCCTCGAACGCCGCCCAGGCGCCTTCCTTATCCTCGCTCTGCGCATCCAGCGTCCCGCCCCAATACGGCTCGCGCATCGAAAGGTGGCGCGCTGCGTAGACTTCGCCCGCTTTCAACGCCGCCTGCATGTAAGTCTCGTTGGCAAACAACTTGGAGCATGAGACGAGCGGTGCGATAAAGAAGCTCTCGGCGGCGGAGAGCGGTTTCCAATCCGGAGACAGGATGCGCGCCGAGTGGAAGTCGGCCGCCTTGCGCAGGAAGGCCTCCCACTTCGACGTATCCGCGCCCGAGGCGTGGCCGACACGGATGGCGCGCGCGAAGTTCATCATGGCCTGGCCCTGCGAAAGCGGCTCATGGTGCGACCATTCGCCTTTATTCACCGTGTACCAGGTGTGGAATCCGCCGTCGTAGAATTGCGCGCCGCTCAGGAAATCCAGCGAGCGCCGCGCCATCCTCGTGGCTTCCGGCGCGTTCAATCCTTTGCCCAGCACTTGCAGCGCATAGCCGAGGGAGTCCGCCTGCCCGCACCACCCCATCACGAAGATGTCGCGGTCCGGAAACTTGTTGAAGCCAGCAACGGGGCCGCGCTCGCGCCACCGTGTTTTCGCGTAGCGGTACTTGTCGCGCAGGATCTCCGCGAAGCCCGGCATGTCCTCGACGTACCACGGCGCGAACAAACGCGCCGATGTGCGCACCGGAGTCTGGAAGCCCGCGCCTTCGCGCTCCACGGGGAAGGCTTCCAGGTAGAAGGTCTTCTCGATGATGGCACCCGCCGGGACGTCCAGGTAGGCTTCGTCGTAAGGCTTGAACCCGGGCTGGATAGCTTTGATGACGCTGCGCTTCCCGTTAGAAGCACACGGGCCGGACAGCGCCACCAGTTCCGCGCCTGCCTCGCGCGCGACGACTCCGAGCGACCACCACTGGTCCTTGATGTGGCCGAACGGCGCGGGCGACGGTACGGTGTGCAGGACCATGCCGCGAGCCGTGTCCAGTTCGGTGTAAGCAAACGGCATGGGGTAGCGATGCTCTTCGTAGATGGCCTCCTCGCCCGGCTTGCCTGTGAAGACCGGGACCTTGCCGCTGCGCGCGCCCGACGGGTTGCCGTAATAGAGAATGCCGGGCAGCAGCAAATTCGCCTTGCGGGCCGGCGCCTGGACGCGCACCGAAAGCGTCACCTTCTTCGCTGTGCCGGGCCCTTTCCACTCAAAGCGGCGAACGGCTTTCACGATGCCGCCGGCGGACCGATAGGCGTCGCGCAGTTCCCAGACGCCGCCGCACGCCTCCAGGCGGCCTTTGAGGATGGTCCAATCGCCCGCGGTTTCGGTCGACACCGGTGCGGCGTGGTGCCAATCGGTGGGCCATCCCTCGCGCCAATCGCAAGCAATGGACCACACGCCTTCAGCGGGAGTGGATGCATAGACACGGCCATCCGCCAACACGTCAACGCGCTGCGTGCCTGGTGAGCCAACGACACGAATCGATGTGGCGGCGGACGCGCTGGAAACCGCGAGCAGGAACAAGCCGAATGTGAGGCGCATGATTCTCTCAGACAGCGTAACATCACGTCCACTGCCGGAACCTTGGTATTCTGGAGCATCCGGAGCCATGGGCAGTCCTGTAGTCGCATCCTTTCTCCTGATGTCGATCTTCTTCTCGCCGGTGCTGGCTTGTGTGAGCGGGATCGTGACCGACGTGTCCGGATCAGTCCTACTTAATGCCGACGTCGAAATCAGGGATGCGGCGGGAGTACTCATTTGGACCGGCCGCACCAGCGGCGACGGACGCTTTCAGTGGTGCACAGCAACGGCTGGCCACTATCAGGTCCGGGTGCATGGTGCCAATCTGGAGGCGCGCGAATCGGCGGTGTACGTTCCTTCATCCGGCGCGGATGTGCAACTGCGAATAGCGCTGGGGCCACCCTCGGTCCATAGCCGCATCACAGTAAGTGCGACGCGAGGATCAGTTGAGGACACCGAACGCTCGCCACAGATGGCCTTTGCGAAAGATCCGGACGAGATCCGCACTCGGCCCATCGCCACCTTGGGAGAGTCCCTGGCAGCGGAACCCGGTGTGCTGGTGCAACAGACCACGCGCGGTCAGGTGTCGCCGTTTCTGCGCGGGCTCACCGGCTACCAGGTGTTGAATCTCGTCGATGGCATCCGCTTCAACAACTCGACGTTCCGTTCAGGCCCCAACCAATACCTGGCTTTCATCGAACCCAACCAGGCACGGCGGGTGGAAGCGCTGCTGGGGCCTACCGGCGTCCAGTACGGTAGCGACTCCCTCGGCGGCACGATCCACGTGATCACATCCCGGCCGGAGTTCGAGACGGGAAACAATCGTTGGAGGACTCACGGCGACCTGTCCGCCGGAGCCGCCAGCGGAGACCTTTCAGCGGCCGGGAACGGCCGGATTACCGTCGCGGATGAGAGAACTTTCTTGCTCATCGGAGCCTCGGGCCGCAAGCACAACGACGTGCGCGCCGGTGGCGGATATGATTCGCACAACGTCTTCCATCGCTATTTTCGTATGTCGCTTGGGAGCGTCCGGAACCTGATGGGAGGCCGCCAGCGGGACTCCGGGTTCCGCCAGTACGGATTGGAGACCCGGCTCGCCTTGCGTCCGCGCGAAGGCCATCTGTTCTCCTTCAGCTACCAGCGCGGCGTACAGGACCAGGTGCGGGGCTACAAGGATCTGCTGGGAGGTTTGGGACGCCTGCAATCGGACTTCGACCCGCAGGTTCTGAACTGGTTTTACGCACGCTACGAGAAGCAGCGGTTGGGTTTTCTCGATTCGCTCACCGGGACCTTCTCGCTGAACAGCCAGGCGGACGGCAGTGCCCGGCGCAACCTGTTGTACTCCGATCCGCTTACGCGGGATTGGAGCCGGGTGGACGCCTGGGGCTATTCGATCCAGGCCGTGACGCGCCGCACCAGTCGCGCGCTGCTCAGCTTCGGGGGCGACATCTACGACGAGCATGTATCCAGCACACGCACAGTGACTGAACCGATCAGCGGCAACATTACTCATCCCCGGCCGCTCTATCCCGACGGCTCGCGGTATCAGACCTTCGGCGCCTTCGGACAACTCAACGTTGATTTGACGCCGCGCCTGCGCGCCGGAGGCGGTATCCGTTACACCGGTGTGCGTTTCGCAGCGCGAGAAGATAGCGTGCTTGCGATCCCGGAGTCTACCCAGTGGTTTCGCGACTTCACCTACCAGTCCTCGCTTTCCTATCAGGTGGCCGGGCCGCTCGGCTTGCACGCCGTCGTGAGCCGAGGTTTCCGGGCGCCCAACCTGAACGATCTGGGGGCTCTGGGATTGAACGATCTCGGCTACGAAATCCCGGCTTCCGCGGCCATTCCCGCCGGCGCTCTGCTGAGCACGGATTCAGGAGAAGGGGCGCTGTCGAAGAACCAGGCTCTCCGGCCGCTTACCGCTGAGTCGCTGATGAACTACGAAGCCGGCGTGCGGCTCAACTTCCGGCGGCTCTATATCCGTGCGCAGGCGTTCGACGCGGAACTCTTCGACCCGATCACTCGCCGCACGCTGCTTTTCCCCGCGAACGCGGTGCCCGGCGAGTTGGCCGGACTTCCGGTTACACCGATTGCTCCGACGGCTGCCCAACTGGCCCAGGGCGTCGTTGCTGTGGCGACCCCGTTGGACTCCCGGGCTGTGAAGGCATTTGTGAACGATGGCCGTTCGCGCTATTACGGCAACGAAGCGCTGGCTCACCTGATCCTTACTCCGCGATTGGCGCTGGAGGCAAACTACAGCTCCATCCTGGGCCGGGATCTCAATCCTAATCGCAACGTCCGCCGCCTCCCTCCCCAGATGGGCGCCGTGGCGCTGCGCTATACGCCCAATGGACGACGCCCCTGGCTGGAGATCGCGGTCGCCGCCAGCGGGGCGCAGGACAGACTGAGCGGTGGCGATGTGGATGATGAGCGCATCGGGGCGTCCCTCCGGCGCAGCGACATCGCCTCATTTTTCAATGGGAGCCGCGTTGCGGCCTACCGAGATCCCGCAACGGGCGTCTTTCTCCCTACGGGCGAAACGCTGCTCCAGATCCAGAACCGCGTACTCCCCATCGGAGCCACGCTCAACGGGGTTCGCGTCGTCAGCGACGGTACGAGAGTTCCCCTCTACTTGTCCACAGCCGGATGGGCTACCCTCAACATCCGATCCGGTTTCCCCCTGGGGGAACGTGTGCATCTGAATGTGGCGGTCGAGAATCTGCTAGACAGCAACTACCGCGTACACGGCTCCGGAACCGACGCTCCTGGAATCAGCGCCTGGATCGGGGCGGGGTATCGCTTCTAGTGCGGAGCGGCGCTTAGCCCTTCAGCATCCCCACAATGGCGTTCACCAGGATGGCTCCGAGGCCGATGGGGATCATGATCTTCCAGCCGATGTTCATGAGCTGGTCGTAACGGAAACGTGGGAAGGTGGCGCGGATCCAGATCATCATGTAAATCATGCCGCTTACCTTGGCCATGTACCAGAAGACGCCGATGGCCGCCTGGTTGACTGCCGGGATCAGGAACAATAGGCCCGCGAAGATCATGCACAGCGCCACAACCAGCAGCAGGTACCATTGCGGTCTGGTCGGCACACGCTTGAGCAGCGGGAAGCAGGCGACGCCGGCACCGGCTAGTGCCACAACCGGGATCCCGTAGTTCATCGGGATCTCAAGCCACGCCACGTTCGGGAACGGCCTCAGCCAGCCGCCCAGGAATACCGTCACGGCCACCGACGAGATGACGCAAATGTTGGCGTATTCGGCCAGGAAATACAGCGCGTAACGGAAACCGCTGTACTCGGTCATGTAACCGGCCACCAGTTCGTTTTCCGCTTCGGGCAGATCGAACGGCGCGCGGTTGGTTTCGGCGATGGTGCAGATGAAGTAGACCACGAACGGCACGATCATCAGGCCGTAGTTTTCGAACGCGAACCAGACGTGGCGTTCCAACTGGCGATTGACGATGCCCACCATGCTCAGGGTGCCGGCCGCCATGACGCCGCTGAGCAGTGCGAGCGCCAGCGCGACCTCATAGCTGATCAACTGTGCCCCGCCGCGCAGCGCGCCGAGCAGCGAGTAGTGGCTGTTGGAACTCCATCCGCCCAGGATGACGCCCAGCACGCCGACGGCGCTGGTGGCGGAAATGACCAGCAGTGCCACGTTGACGTCGGCGGCCATGAAGTACTTCCCGCTGAACGGGATCACGCTGAAGGCAAGCAGGGCCATCACGTTGGGGATCACGGGCGCCAGCCAGAAGATGGCCTTGTCGGCCTGGTTGATGATGATGTCCTCTTTCTGGAGCACCTTCACCGCATCGGCGATGGGCTGCAGTAGTCCGAACGGACCCACGCGCATGGGGCCCATGCGCACCTGGAAATCCGCCAGCAGCTTGCGCTCCAGCAGGGAGAGGTAGCCCGCCACCAGCGCGAAGGCGCAGACTACGATGACCATCACCACCATCGGTGTGAACAGCGGATTTTGAAGAACCGTATCCATGTCAATCGAACCCAATCACCGCAAAACGGACGTCTGAGCCAAACGGATGAAAGGCTCGGGATAAATGCCGATCACCAGCGTAGCCAGGCCCGTCAAGGCCAGCGCCACGCGCACGCCGAAGCTGGATGCCGGCGCCTCAATGGAGGCTTCCTTTTCGGTGAACATGCACCGCACAATGCGGAAGTAATAGTAGATGGCCACGGCCACGTAGAGCACCGCGATCACGGCCAGCACGTAATGCCCGGTCTGGATCAGCGAGAGGAAGATGAAGTACTTGCCGATGAATCCTGCCGTCGGCGGGATGCCGGCGAGCGACAGCAGGAAGACCAGCATCAGCAGGGCGTAGCCCGGGCTGCGATGCATGAGGCCCGCGAAATCGTCGACATTGTCGCCGATCATGTCCTTGCGCCGCAGCGCCACCACCACCAGGAATGCGCCCAGGTTCATGAAGGTGTAAACCAGCAGGTACACCGCCACACCTTCCATGCCCGTGGAGTTTCCGGCCACCAGGCCCAACAGAATGTAACCGGCGTGCGATATCGAACTGTACGCCAGCAGGCGCTTCACGTTGGTCTGCGTGATGGCTGCCAGGTTGCCCACCGTCATGCTCAGGACGGCTACCACGGTGAGCACGGGCATCCACAATTCACGGGCCGCGGCGAAGGGGCCCACAAAGATGCGCACCAGGAATGCGAACGAAGCGGCCTTCGAGCCCACGGCCAGGAATGCGGTCACCGTGGTGGGCGCGCCTTCATACGCGTCCGGCGCCCACATGTGGAAAGGCACGGCGGAAATCTTGAAGAGCAACCCGACAGCGGAGGTGGCCAGCGCCAACAGCACCATGGGATCGCTCGGTTCGCGCATGGCCACCGCGGCAGCTACGTCGCGCAGTTTCGTGGATCCGGCGATGCCGTACAGCACGGAGAAGCCGTAGACCAGGAATCCGCTCGAGAACGCGCCCAGCAGCAGGTACTTCATGGCGGCTTCATTCGATTGCTTTTCGCCGCGCAGGAAG
>JAJFUV010000192.1 GCA_021372245.1 Terriglobales bacterium | reverse complement strand
GAATTCGCTCATCGAGCCTTTGCAGAAGAGCGACGTGCGCGGCGTCCGCCTGGCGGCCGAAGCGCTGCACTTCGTGTTGAAGGACTGGCTCATCAGCTTCAAACAGCCCTACTTTCGGCAAGGTGTGGCGCTGGGGATCATCTTCATCACTCTCCTCGCCCTGAACTTACGCATCACGCGCTTCTGGTGCCGGGCGCTCTGCCCGCTGGGTGCCCTGCTGGGTCTTGTGTCGCGCTGGTCGATCCTGGGGCTTGAGAAGAAGGCCTCCAACTGCGCCGACTGCAACCGCTGCCTGCTTCACTGCCAGGGTGGCGACGATCCCATCCCCGGGGCCAAGTGGCGCAAGCCAGAATGCCATCTGTGCCTGAACTGCGTGGCCGATTGCCCGGAGAGCGGCATCCGCTTCGTGTTCTTTCCCGGCTCGGAGGCAACCCGCGAAACGCCGGACATCGTCCGCCGCAAGACGCTCACCAGCCTGGCCATGGGCGCGGCGGCGGTGCCCGTCCTGCGCGCGACCACCGGCTACGCCGCCGAATCGAACGACCGGCTGCTGCGCCCGCCTGGCGCCCTCGACGAAAAACATTTCCTGGCCCGGTGCATCCGCTGCGGCGAGTGTATGAAAGTGTGTCCCAACAACGCCCTGCACCCCACGCTCGCGCAGGCGGGCTGGGAGGGATTGTGGTCGCCGGTCCTGGTGCCGCGCATCGGTTACTGCGAGCCGAGTTGCACGCTCTGCGGCCAGGTCTGCCCGAGCGGAGCCATCTGGGAGTTCACCTCGAAGGAAAAAGGTTGGGCCGTGGCCAAGGCCGCCGGCGATTGGAAGCCCATCCGCCTCGGCACGGCGTTCTATGACCACGGCCGCTGCCTGCCATGGTCGATGGCCACCGAGTGCATCGTCTGCGAAGAGTGGTGCCCCACTTCGCCGAAAGCCATTTACCTGCGGCCGGTCCAGGTGAATGACGCCGAAGGGCGCGTCAAGACCGTTCGCCAGCCTTATGTGAACCCCGCGATTTGCGTGGGCTGCGGCGCCTGCGAGTACGCCTGCCCCGTGCGGGATCGCCCGGCCATTTATGTGACCAGTGTCGGCGAGAGCCGCTCGAAGACGAACCAGATCCTGCTCGGCCGGGACAAGAAACAGGCCGCGGGCGCCGATCCGTTCCCGGAGACCGGCGCGGTCAAGGATTGGGCAAAGACCGAAGCCACGCGCACTTTCACCGCCGCCAATCTTTGGGAGTACATCGACGGAGACGACGTGAAGTACCTGCAGGCGGGCGTCGTGCGCACGCTGACCAGTCCTTACAAATTCCAGAACCGCATCGACGCGGTGGCGGACGTATACTTCATGAAGGCTCCGGAGGGCGCTCGCAAGGTCTTCGATTCCGAGTCCGCTTCGGGCAGCCGGGACGCCGGCGTCGGCGAGGCTTCGCGGCTTTATGGCACGAGCCTGACGTTTCGCGAGGGCGCCTGCTTCGTGCGCCTGACCGCATACGAGGACGCGCCTGCGGTGGCGGCAGGGTTGGTCGAATTGGCCCGCGCCATCGAACAACGGTTGAACAGGTAAGAACGGAAAGGAGGCACCATGCAACGCCGCCAGTTCCTTCATACATCCGCCGCCGCCCTGGCGGGAGCCGGATGCGCTCGATCCACCCAGACCATCGATCAGGTGGTCGCCAAGGTTGGCCGCCTTCCCTGCCACACGTTGCCTCGCAGCGGCCGGGAGATCTCCGTTATCGTGGGTGCGGGAAGTTGGGATGCCCAGGCTACCGAAGCCGGGATCCGCTGCGGGATCAACTTCTGGCACAAGGCCGACGAGTGGGATGCGCGAACCGCGCCCGCCGCTATCCTGAAGAACCGCGACGCCCACTACTGCCAGGTGGCCGTGGACCGCGTGCGCGGGAATCATGAGACCGGCCAGATCGACGAGGAGGCGCACTACCGCTTCGTCAAGGAAGCCGCCCGGCGCAGCGGCCTCCGCTACTTCGACGACATGCAATTCCACTTCGGCTACCACAACGTTGCCGAACTGAAATCGAACCGCGCCATGATCCGGGCTTTTGAGCGGTTGAAGAAGGAAGGCCTGGTGAAGCACCTGTGCCTTTCGCAGCACAACTACAAAGGCAACTTCCGCGTGAAGAACGGCGAGAATGCGGCCGAAATCCTCACCGCCGTGATGGAAGACGGTCTGTACGAGCACGCCCAGTTCATCTACTCGTACGGCGACGGCGCCGATATCAATCGCGCGGTGTCGCTTGCCAAATCGAAAGGCTTTGGCACCGTGGCCATGAAGACCACGCGCGGCGCCTGGCGCATGCAGCAGGATCGAGCGTTCATGCGGAAGTTTCCGGCGGGCACGTCGACCTACCATGCCCTGGCGCGGTGGCTTACTACCGCTACAGACCTCACCGCCGCGGTCATCCAGATCAACGGGTTGGACGAGTT
>JAJFUV010000182.1 GCA_021372245.1 Terriglobales bacterium | reverse complement strand
GCGACACCTGTAGCATCCGCCGCCCGCTCCGCGCGGATTTGTGCCAATCAGTTACCCGTCGAGTCGTCAAATACCCGTTTACTACACACTGCACTTCGCCGGCATACTGTTCCTGTACCAACTGCGAAATCTTGCGTTCTGCGCCATCAGCAAGACGTACACGAGTTTCACCTGAAATGCAACGTTTCCAGTTTGGGAGCCCGAGGTAGTAGCTCGCCATTGCGTACAGGCCCATGAAGCCCAGGCTGCCCTTGTCGGCCGCGTCCTCATCCTTCCCCGGCATACTACACCAGTCGGAGTTGCAGAGGTACCCACGGAGGAGAGAATCGTCCCACAACGATACCGGCGTCGTGATTCCGAGCCAACCGTCGATGATCGGCTTGTCCGCGTCCATGACGGCGTGGCCGACAAGCTGCCCGCCGGCGTGTTGCATGTCGCGCACGAAGGTCGTTGCGAGTTCATCCTCGAACCAACACGCTGCGGCTCGAGACGAGGAGGCCACGCCTATGATATGGGGCTTCCCTGTCTCCGGGTTGAACTCAAGATCCAGTCCCCCGCGGCCCTCGCGAACGGCTTCTTCGGCCACCTCAGCGACGTGCTGCGGCGTCAAAAAGCACGGCGGAAACGGATCCAAGTTCCCGTAGTCATGCACCCAGGAATCACGAGGGCCGCGGTAGAGAGGGCTCTTATATTGCCACACCTGCGCAGTCCTTTCGGTTGATCGGGCCGCTGCTGGTGCCGCCGCGGGACTGACTGTAGTAGTACAGCGTCTCGAGTTCCGCGTACTCCCCGAACAGCTTCTTCGCGATCGCTTTTTCGCGGTTGAAGGACCCGATCTGCCCTTCCGGCGGATCCAGGTACAGCACATCGATGATCGTCGGGGGCGCGTACGCATCCTTCGTGTTGCGGTACTCCCGTTGCAGTCCGATCACCACGAACGTCCGGAACGTATCGCGCACGTCGACGCCGGTGTCCTCGAACAAGGCGCTGGAGTTGCTATGCCACGGGCCCTTCACCTGGTCTACCGTGCCATCCTCGAGCCGGAAGCTCAGCGTGCGGCCGGCATACCCCTCCGACCGCGGATCGTGGGTGTCGAGCTGAATCCCTTCGCCTGGGGTTTCGGTGTTCACCGGGATGTACCAGGTGTTCCTCAACTTCCCCTGTACCTTTCGGTACACCTGTTCTTCTGCCATTGCTGATCCGCACAACATACGATACCCGTCGTACGGATGCGTGTATTCTGCTTGAATGATGTTCATGATCGAGAGCCTCCCGTTTTATCGTTCACTCACCAAAAAGCAAATCTTGGCAGGCCTGGCACAACCCTGAGATTCGGTATTCCTGCCGAGAACGCTCGTCTCGAAACTCCGTCACCGGTTTCCCGCATCCAATGGGCGGCGCGACGCAGCGCCGTTCGGCCGCCGCCGTGTGTCTGGATTCGCCGGCCAGCGTTGTTATAAATGCTTCGATTCCCGGCGATTTCTTTGTCGGTGTAAACGTGTTGTCCATCGTATCTCCTATTCGAACCTCGTTCTCAGTTCTCCCAAAAACCAATGGCCCATCCAACGCTTGAGTCCGCCCTCCAACTGCGGTGCCAACAATTCCTTCGCTTTGTCCCCGAAGATGATGCACGGCCGCCGGCCCTGCTTCGCCAGCCGCACGGCGAGCTTCACATGACTCTGGACCAACCGCATGATCATTGGTGTATGCAGCAACCCGCTTGGATGCATCGTGATGACAAACGCATCCGGTCGCCATTCGCGAATCGCGAAGTCGTACTGCCGACAGGTCTTCTCGGCGCTTGTGCGCAATTTTCCGGTTGGGTACTTGTTCCCGTCCTTGCCGGCGCCCTCGTTCCCAAACGGTCGGCAACGCAACGTATTGCAAATCAACACGTCTTCCCGCGCCAACCCCGCGGCGCCGAACAACTTC
>JAJFUV010000148.1 GCA_021372245.1 Terriglobales bacterium | reverse complement strand
CCGAAGCCCAGGACCGCACCGCCAGCGAGCGCCGAAACCGTGGCGCGAACCTTGCCCGCTGCAAGCAGGTTTTTGACAACCACCAGCTTGCAGCGCGGCGTCCGCTTCTCTATGGAGCCAGATTAATCTACTTGGTTATATTTGGCAAGTAGGTGAATGCGGATTCTCCTTGTAGCCGGTCACCGATTCTCCCCGGAGAGCGATCAGTGTCCTCGTGCCGGACGGATCGTCACGCTTCGGCCGCCGCTGACGAACTCTCGTGTTGCTTTTCAATCGCCACATCCCGAACAGACTCTACCACGCCATGTCTCTGGTTCACCCCCAGCAGGCAAAGCGTACTTCCCGGTCACCGCACAAAATCAATTGATTCTAAACGACTTCCTTGTGTCTGATTTCGTCGCGCAAGTTACACTCAATGTGGAGACTGTATGCCATCGCTACGTCGAATTCTCGCTTCCCGCGCCAATGGAGCGCGCTCCCTCGGCCCTGTCACGCCCGAAGGGAAGGCCCGTTCCTCACGCAACGCCCTCCGTCACGGCCTCCTCGCCAAATACGTGGTTCTCTCGAATGAGTCCCCCGCCGGATTCCAGGAACTGCATGACCAGTTCACCAATCGCTTCGGCCCCGCCGATGGCGTCGAGGACGGTCTGCTCGAAGAGATGGTCGCCGCCACCTGGCGCCTGCGCCGGGTTTGGGCCCTCGAGACCCGCTTGCTCGACGACGCCTTGTCCGCTCAGCCTCCCGGTGATGAGTTGGGTCGCGTCACCGCCGCCTTCAGCTCCCTCGCCTCACGCCCCGAACTCGCCCTCATCCATCGCTATGAGACCCGGCTCCACAATGTTTACCAGCGCGCCCTCTTCAACTTCCTCCTCCTGCGCACCTCCGCCGTGCCAAACGAACCCGGCAACGCCACCACGGTACCCGCCCTCGCTCCCTCCGAAAACGCCCCTTCGCCTCAGCTCTCGTCCTCACCCTCCTGCGGTGCCCCCGCTGTGCCAAAGGAACCCAACGGCGCTCTTCCAAGCCTTTGGAACAGGGATGGAGAAGACACCTGCGCCCGTGAGTTCTCCTGCCAACCCGGGGACGCTGCTCCCGCCTGAGAAGTGCCTGCCCCCGGCCCTTCGACACTTGCGCCCGACCGCCATTAATCAGAAGATATAGGATGATAATTTCGCCATTGTTTAAGTCTGACCTGAACTAAGGAGCAAGGCCTCATGAAAATGTCAATGAAGAAGTCGCAGGAGTCGGCACATGACATCCTGCGGCAGACAGAGCATCCGCTGGATGTATTCTTCCGGCCCAAGAACGTGGCCGTTATCGGCGCCACGGAGAACCCCGGCACTGTCGGGCGTACCACCCTCTGGAACTTGATCAGTACGCCATTCGGCGGCACCGTGTTTCCGGTCAATCCGAAGCGCCCCAGCATCCTCGGCATCAAAGCCTATCCGAGCGTGAAGGACGTTCCGGCTGAAGTCGACCTCGCCGTGATCGCCACGCCGCCCGCCTCCATCCCCGGCTTGATCCGCCAGTGCGGCGAAGTGGGAGTGCGCGGAGCCGTCGTTATCTCGGCCGGCTTCAAGGAGATTGGCGCGGAAGGTGCCGCTCTTGAACAGCAGTTGCTGGTCGCGGCCCGCGAGTGCGGTGTTCGTGTGATCGGCCCCAACTGCCTGGGCGTGATGGCCCCGCTCTCCGGCTTGAATGCGACTTTCGCCCGCGGTATCGCCCGGCCCGGCAACGTCGGCTTCATCAGCCAGAGCGGCGCGCTCTGCACCGCGGTTTTGGACTGGAGCTTCAAGGAAATGGTCGGCTTCAGTGCCTTCATGAGCATTGGCTCCATGGTCGACGTGGGGTGGGGCGACTTGATCGACTACCTGGGCAACGATCCCCGCACCCGCAGCATTCTGATTTACATGGAATCGGTCGGCGACGCCCGTAGCTTCCTCTCCGCTGCGCGCGAAGTGGCCCTGTCCAAGCCGATTATCGTCATCAAGGCCGGACGCACCGCCGCCGGCGGCAAAGCGGCAGCCTCTCATACCGGCTCGCTCACCGGCAGCTACGACGTTCTGGAAGCCGCCTTCCGCCGCAGCGGCGTTCTGCAGGTCAACAACATCAGCGACCTGTTCAACATGGCCGAAGTGCTCGGCAAGCAGCCCCGTCCCAAGGGTCCGCGCCTCACCATCGTTACCAACGCCGGCGGCCCGGGCGTGCTGGCCACCGATGCGCTCATCAGTGCCGGCGGTGAGCTGACCGCATTCAACGATGACACTATCGCGAAGCTCAACGAGTTCCTGCCGTCCACCTGGAGCCACGGCAACCCGGTGGACGTCATCGGAGACGCCACCGCCGAGCGCTACGTCAAGACGCTCGAAGTTGTCGCTGGCGATCCCCAGGCTGACGGTATGCTGGTCTGCCTCACTCCGCAGGCTATGACCGAGTCCACGAAGATCGCGGACCAGTTGAAGAATTACGCCAAGCTCGGCGACAAGCCCGTGCTGGCAAGCTGGATGGGCGGACCTGAAGTCGCCGCCGGCGAAGCCATCCTCAACGCCGCCGGCATTCCTACCTTCGCCTATCCCGACACTGCCGCCCGCATGTTTTACAACATGTGGCGGTACAACTACAGCCTGAAGGCCCTCTATGAGACGCCGGTCTTCCCGCAGGCCGAGGAAGAAGGCGCCGCCGACACCGCCAAGGTCGAGAAGATCATCTCCGATGCGCGCGCGGCCGGCCGCACCATCCTTACCGAGTTCGAATCCAAGGAAGTGCTGGCTTCCTACGGCATCCCTACGGTGCCGACCATCATCGCCCGCAGCGAAGACGAGGCCGCCAAGGCCGCCGAAGGCATGGGCTACCCGGTCGTCCTGAAACTGTTCTCGGAAACCATCACGCACAAGACCGACGTCGGCGGCGTGGTGTTGAACCTGCGCGACGCCGATGCCGTCCGCAAAGCCTACAAGCAGATTCAGGCTTCGGTGACCGAAAAGGTCGGAGCCCAGCATTTCCTTGGCGTCACCGTGCAGGCGATGATCAAGCTGGAAGGCTATGAGATCATCCTCGGCTCCAGTATCGATCCGCAGTTCGGCCCCGTGCTGTTGTTCGGCATGGGCGGGCAGCTAGTCGAGGTCTTCAAGGATCGCGCCCTCGGCCTGCCGCCGCTCACCACCACCCTGGCCCGCCGCATGATGGAGAGGACCAAGATTTACACCGCGCTCAAGGGCGTCCGCGGCCGCAAGCCGGTGGACTTGGCCAAGCTCGAACAGATCATGGTTCGCTTCAGCCAGTTGGTCAGTGAGCAGCGCTGGATCAAGGAAATCGACATCAACCCGATGCTGGCCGGCCCGGACAACCTGATCGCCCTCGACGCCCGCGTTGTGGTGTTCGGCAAGGATACCGCCGAATCCGATCTGCCCAAACTCGCCATCCAGCCATATCCGCGCAAGTACGTCCAGGAGTGGAAGGCCGCGAACGGCGAGACGCTGCATCTGCGGCCCATCCGTCCCGAAGACGAGCCGATGCTGGTGGACTTCCACCAGTCGCTCTCCGAACGGACCGTATACCTGCGCTACCTCCAGGCTTTGAGTCTGGACCGCCGCGTGGCCCACGACCGCCTCACCCGCATCTGCTTCATCGATTACGACCGCGAGATGGCGCTGGTGGCCGAGCGGACCGACCCGAAGACTCAGAAGCGCGAGATCCTGGGTGTCGGCCGCTTGCAGAAGATGCCCGGCACCGACGAGGGAGAGTTCTCCATCGTCGTCACAGACAAGTGGCAAGGCAAGGGGCTAGGTACCGAATTGCTCGGCCGCATCCTCGGCGTGGCTCGCGAGGAGAAACTGAAGCAGGTCACCGCCTTCGTCCACGTGGACAACCCGGTGATGCAGCACATCTGCCAGAAGCTCGGCTTCAAGCTCGAACGCAGCACCGACGACAACATCGTCAAGGCTGTGATCAACCTGTAGCTCGTCTGTTCTCGCGGGGGCCGGTTTACGGACCGGCCCCCTTTCTTTTTGTAGGGCCGGAGCTAGCCCGCATTTCTCACACGGGGACTAGCAAAAAGCCGCTTCTTCTGGCATAACTGAGTTTCCACACAGCAGTTAGCGTCAGCAAGAAAGCGGCTTTTGCTATGACAGAGTGTATCCAATCCAGCTTCGAGTTCCAAGC
>JAJFUV010000133.1 GCA_021372245.1 Terriglobales bacterium | reverse complement strand
CGAGCGGGTCGGGAAGCCCGCGCCCTTCTCGTATATGGCCGGCGATGCGGACACCGCACAAGGAGCGGGCACCCGGCCATGCGCGTAGGTTAATCCGGCATCGTCCAAACATGCGCCGGCCGGCAATACTTGCAGTGGTGTGGGGGCAATCTCAGCTTTCGGTTCCGCGGCCCGCGGAGCGATGGAAAGCGCGTTGAACGAATATGGAACAGAACTCGCCAGCGGCGGGATCTCGGCCTTCCACTGAGGATCGGTCAGTATGCCGATCGCACCGGCGCGTTTAAACGGCTCGTCCACGAGCGCGCGGATATTGACGCGCGGCATGGCCGGACAAGCCTGTGGCATCCACCAACCGGCGGGCGGCGCAGCCGCGCGAGGTTGCGGAGAGATCTCACCTGCAAAACCTGGTTTGAGCAGCGGCAGTGACAAGCGTAGCTCTACAGCCGGCGACGGCGGCTTGAAGTTGATCGCGGCCGTTGGCAGTACGACAGCCGTCGCTGGCCGCGCGGCAAGCGGCGGCAGCACGGGCATCACCGTAGCCAACGCGGCGGATGCGTCCTCTCCGCTGTTGATCGATTCCGGGCTACTCAGGTCCAATGTCAGCGTCAGCGCCGGGGGCCGGCACGCTTCCGGCTTGAAATCTGTTTGCGGAACCGCGCCCAAAAGAGGCGACCGCTCAACGCCGGCTCCAACGGCCAGAACATCCAGCGGCTGGCAGGTCGACAACCGCCAATCCGTCCTCAAGGGCGGCGCCAGGAATGACGGCATAGCCGTGAAGCTCAGCCAGCCCGCAGTCGCATCTTGCGGCTGAAGAGACGGCGGCGCGGAAACTCCGGGTGACTGGAGAAGGAACCCGGGCGCCTCCGGTGGACGCAGTTCTTCTTGCGGAGCAGCATCCACAACCGCATCTTCCACGGGGATCGGGGATTTCACCGCACTTCGCGGCTGGCTCATACGGTTGCCCGCCTCCGTCAACCGCTTGAGCGCCAGGGCTGTCTGTTCCTGTTGGTAGAGGTCGCGGTGCTTCTCCGAACAGAACTCGACGTCCTTGAATTTCCTCAGAAGAGAGAGCCGTTTTCCGCAGTACAGACACTGCATTCCGCACTCGGAACGATAGCCACCGTTCCGCCTCGTTTCTATCGTATGGAATTATGGCCGCCAGTACCAGACTGCAAAACACCTATTACCGACCGTCCTAGGTTGGGTACCTGAACAAAAATCTAAGGTCGTTTACTTAGAAAAACACTTATAAACCGCGCAGACTTCAACGAACTGTCTCAGGGTCCTCTGCATCCCTGGCGTGACGTCAGTAGCGCGGAAGGGGCGCAGTCTTCCTCCGTTCCCCCGAAAGTGATGAAATTGAGAACGACGTGCAAACCATGACGAGACGCACACTGCTGGCGGGTACGGGTCTGCTAAGTCCCCTCGCGGCCACGGCGAATCTCACGCGCTTGCCGGACCGCGTGGTTGCGTACATGGAGACGGCGGCTGTCGAATTGAAACTCGCCGGCGATATCTGGCGGGGAAGCGATCTCCGCTTTTCCACTGTGCCAGTGGAGAACGAACTCGTGCTGAAGCTGGAAGCGTCCACGAGCGCGGTGAAGCGGATTTTCCTGCGATGGCAGGGAGGCTTCGCTTCCGGGACCCGCTATCTGGGCGATGCCTGGGAACGCAGCTACGGCGAGCTGGAATGGCGCGGTCTGGTGCCGCACCGGACTCTGCCCTGGTACTTCTTGGCCTCAGATGGCCGTCGGACGAGCGGCTGCGGGGTCGCGACGGGCGCGGGCGCATTTGCCTGCTGGATGGTGGATGCCGCGGGCGTCTCCCTGTGGCTCGATTTGCGCTGCGGCGCGGCTGGTGTGCTCTTGGGCGGGCGCACGCTGGATGTAGCGACGATTCATTCGGTAGAGAGCCGCGAAGGCGAATCCCCCTTCATGGTGGCGCACAGGCTTTGCCATGCGCTATGCGCCAAGCCGAAGCTTCCGGGGACTCCCCTGTACGGCTGGAACACTTGGTATTACACCTTCGGGAAGGGCATGACCGCGGAGGGAGTTCTCGGCGACGCGCACGCGCTGTCGGATCTGGCGCCGACGCGTGGTGCGCGGCCGTTCTTGATCATCGACGAAGGCTGGGGCGCCTCGGCGGCCGGCGCGGGCCCCTGGACGGGTGGTGGTGCCGGCTTCCCGGATATGCCAGGACTGGCGGCTGCGATTAAGAAGGCCGGCGTACGGCCCGGCATTTGGGTTCGGCCACTCTACACAACCGAGGCCGTGCCAGCGAGGTGGCGGCTGGAAGGCAACCGTTTGCAGCGCCACGTGCCCAAAGGTTTCGCAGTGCTCGATCCCAGCGTGCCGGAAGCGCTCGATCATGTTCGCGAAAACCTCCGCAGAATCGCCGGCTGGGGGTACGAACTGATCAAGCACGACTACACCACCTTCGAGATCCTGGGGCGCTGGGGGTTCCAGATGGATGCTGACCTGACCAACGACGGATGGCATTTCGCCGACCGCGGACACACCACGGCCGAGATTATCCGCAATTTCTATGGGGCCATTCGGCAGGCTGCCGGGAACGCGCTGCTGATCGGCTGCAATACCGTCGGGCACTTGGGTGCGGGCCTGTTTGAGATGCAGAGGATCGGTGACGACAACGGCATCGATTGGGACCGCACACGCCGCATGGGCTTGAACGCCTTGGCTTTCCGTATGCCGCAGCACAACACCTTCTTTGCTGTGGACGCCGATTGCGTGACGCTCTCGAAGGATGTGCCGCCGGTCATGGCGAGTCAGTGGCTTGACCTGCTGGCCGCGAGCGGCACGCCGTTGTTCGTTTCGGCCCGTCCGCGCGAGTTGGACGTAAGGATGCGCGCGTCCATCCGGCGCGCCTTCGAAACGGCTGCGCGGCCCCAACAGGCGGCCGAACCCTTGGACTGGCTCGACAGCGCCACGCCCGCCATGTGGCGTACGAACAGCGGCATCCGCAAGTACGACTGGTTCGGGATGGCCGGCGTCTCACCGTTAGTCAAGTGAGCCCGGCGGTCTCTCAAAGTGCCGCGAACTCACGGTAGCTCATCAAGCGGATGCCGCGCTCATCCACCAGCCGGCGAATGCGCGGACTCGTGTAGGCCAACGTCTCCGCGGCGCGCATGCGGCCGACGCCGAGCGGTTGCACGTCCTTCTGTTCGAAGTGAACCAGCGCGTCGTTTTCGAGCGAAGGAAGGCCGGGATGCGTGATGAGCAGGTGCACGCCGGGCGTTAGTTCGCGCAGGATCCGCTCCAGGCCGTGCTCCTTTTCTTCGGGAGGGAGATAGTACACGCCGAAATCGTCGATCTCATGCTCGCCGAGCAGGCACGATATGGGAAGGCCGTAATCGGCGCCGATGCGCTCCAGGACCGGGCGGAAGCGCTCGTCGTAAGGCATGATGTAGTGAGTATCGAGATAATCGATGCGCACGCCCATCTTTCGCGCCAACTCGATGTGCGCCCGGAACTCCCGCTCCAGTTCGCTCATGTCCGGATTGTGACTCCAGAACTGCGCGGGCGACTGCCAGAGGAAGCCGTTCTCATCCACCAGGCTGCGCACTTCGGAGTACGGCAGCACGGGCCGCCAGCGGTAGCCGCGCCATTCACCGATGATCCCCAGATGAATGCCGAAACTGAAATCGGGATTCTCGCGCGCGATCCGCGCCGCCTCGTCGAACCATGGCGCCACGACCAGAATGGCCGCGGAGCGGATAATGCCATGGCGCATGCAATCCAGGATCGCCAGGTTCCCGGTATGCGTGTAGCCCATGTCGTCGGCGCGCGTAATCAGAATGATTTCACCCGGTTGTGCCTTCATATGCCTCCTCCTGGGACGCTAGCTTACGCTCAACAGGACCACCGCTGCCAGTCCCAGCACGACGCCGCCGGTGGAGGCGAGGCTCATCCGCTCGCCGAAGGCGAAGCGGCCCGCCAGCGTCACGACAAGAACGGAGCCGCCCACGGCGATGGGGAAAACGACGTGACCTGGCATCCCGCGCGCCAGGGCCAGAGCCATGGCTATTTGCCCACCTATGCTCAACGACGCCAGAAGCGCGCCCCAGCCGAATTCGCGTATCCGTGGCCGTACGCCTCGTGCCCAGGCCGGAACGGCCACTATGAACATGCCTGCCGCGTACCACAAAGCGAAATAGGAGGGCTGCAGACTCTCAGGCAGTCCCCAGGCGGCGATCACCTTCAGGCCGAACGCGCTCATGCCGTTGGTCAGCAGAACGATCCCCATCAGCGTGACCCAAAGCAGCACGCTCGATCCCTCGGCCGCGCTTTGCGCGTCGTCCTCTCTGCGATGGCCAAAGAACAACAGGAATACCGCCACGACGACCAGAGCGAGTGACGCCACCTTGAGCGTCGAGAGCGGTTCACCATAGATCGCCACGCTTGCCAGCGCGGGCACCGCCGCCGAGAGGTTCATCATGAGCCACGCGGTGGACAATTTCCCCATGCGGATCGACGATTGAAACGCGTAATACGCCACCGCGCCGCACACCCCGCAGGCGACGGCCACGGCGGCCGCCTTCGCCGGCAAAACCAATGCAGCCCCGCTGGCAACCGCCCGCGCGAGCATCGCCAGCGTGGCCCACGCGAACAAGGTCACGGTCAGCGCGTTGGCGTCGCACTTTCGCCTTTCGGCGGCTTTCGAAAATGCGCCCAAGAGCCCAAAGGAGATCATGCCGAGAAAGCAGAACAGAAGTCCCGTGTTCAAGTGACAAGCCTCCGAATGGGATTGGGCACGGCCACGGACTATTGTGCTTCAAATCGAAGGCGTAATGTGCCGGGATGCGCGGGCGATAATGGAACGCATGATGAGCCGGGCTGTTCTCAGCGTTTTACTTTGCTGCGCCGCAGGGTGGAGCCAGAGCCTGCCGTACGAAGATGGACGACCTTGCGCCGCTTTGCGCATGGATGCCGAAGACTACGGCGTCGTCCTGAAACACGGGGACGGCCCGCGGCAGTGCGACACGCTCGGGGCGCGCGACGTCTGGGTGTACGAGTCGGAAGGCACTTATTACATGCACTATGACGCGGCCGGTCCTGAAGGATGGCTCTGCGCGCTGGCCACCAGCAAGGACCTGATTCACTGGGAAAAGAAGGGTCCGGTATTAGAACTGGGTGCGGCGGGCGAAGACGACTCGAAGTCGGCCAGCTACGGCGTCACTTACTTCGACGGCAAGACGTGGCACATGTTCTACCTCGGGACGCCCCACACGTCGCCTCCTCCG
>JAJFUV010000131.1 GCA_021372245.1 Terriglobales bacterium | reverse complement strand
GTACGCATGATTGAGACGGGCGAGGATATGGACAAGGCCGTCTCGACCCCATCTCTTGCCGAATTGGAAGACGCCGCCCGCGCGCTTGCGGGCATCAAGTAAGCACCCCGATGAAAAGACTCCTGATTGTTTGCACTCTTGTCGTATCCGCGTACGCAGCGCCGCTGGCACAATGGCAGGCCGGGCGTCCGCCGGTCTCGGATGGAATGACTCTCGCAGCCGGGCCGAATGCGGATTGGACTGTGGAGCGGCGCGGGAACGTGACGGTCGCGCACATCAAGCCGAACTTGGACTATTACAGCCGCGCCGCGTTCGTGCTCAAGCTGGCGAAACCGGTGGCCGAGCCTGCCTGGCTGTCGATCGGGTATTGGGACGAAGGCTACGGCTTGATCGGCGTGAACGTGGAAGGAAGGAGACGGCGTCGCGGGGCCCCGTCCGGCGAGCGGCGCGGAGTCGTCCGCCTGGATTCCGGCAAGTTGCGGCACGCGGTTTTGCAGGTTGAAAAGCTGGGGACGGAGGTGCGCGTCGAGGGCTTGACTCTGCTCCATTCGGTCGAGATCACGCAGGAAGAACCCGCACGCGAAGCAGATCCGCCGGTGAAACCCGCCTTCACGCTGAAGAATCCGCCGAACCTTGTGACCACGGCGAACACGGATTCTCCGACCGTCGAAGGCCTTCCGAATGCGCTGGCGAACATGCGCGTCACCCTGCCGCTGGTCAAGGCGCTGGGCTTCAACGGGATCGAGAGTTACGTGAAGTGGAATTTCGTGGAGCGCTCGCCGGGCGTGTTCGACTGGAGTTACTACGATGCTGTGGTGGATGAGTTGGAGCGGCAGGGCCTGAAGTGGTTCCCGCTGCTGATCGTGGGTTCGGCTTATTCGCTGCCCGAGTGGTTCCACGATTCCAAGGAATTCACCGGCTTCGCGTGCCTGGAACACAATATCACGGTGGAGATCCCCACGATCTTCAACGAGAACCAGACGAAGTACGTGCGGAGGTTCCTGAGCGAGTTCGGCAAGCACTACGGCTCGCGGCCGTCGTTGCTAGGCGTGCGTTTGGGGCCGAGCGGTAACTACGGCGAAGCGCAGTATCCGGCCAGCGGCAATTGGGGATACCGGGGCCGGAATCTGCACACACACCTGGGCTACTGGGCCGGCGATCCGGACGCCAGCGTGGCCTTCCGCGCTTGGGTGAAGAGCCGTTACGCCGGCGTGAAGGCGCTGAACGACGCCTGGGGCACGGAGTACGCTTCGTTGGACCAGGTGAAGACATTCCACCCGGTGCACGCCATGTCCCCGCGCATGAGAGTGGATTTCAACAATTGGTACATGGATTCGATGACCCGGTGGTGCGAACGCTGGGCGGAGTGGGCGAGGGAAGCAATGCCGAACACGTCGATCTATCAATCCTCCGGCGGTTGGGGCGCGGTCGAGATCGGGACCGACTACATCAAGCAGGCACGCACCATGGGACGGCTCGGCGGCGGCATCCGCTTGACCAACGAGAACGACAGCTACCTGAATAATTTCTGCGTGACGCGGCCGGCGGCGAGTTCGGCGCGGTTTTACGGGGCGAAGGTAGGCAGCGAGCCCGCCGGTTACGGCAGTGCCCGTGGCGTGATGGCGCGGCTTTTCAACACTGTCGTCAACGGCGCGGATCACCTTTTCTATTACGACGGCAACATTATCGGCAACGACCAGGCCATCGACGCCTGGATCCGGCACGCGCCGCTGCTGGACCGCAGAGCGAAACCCTCGATCGACATCGGAGTGTACTATCCGGACACTCCCAACCGCCTGAGCGACGAGTACCTTCGCCATCTGGGCGCGGGCACTCTCTTCATGCGAGCCAAGGCGTTCCGCGCCGTCTCCGACTACGATTTCGTGGGCGAGCAGATGATCCTGGACGGTGCGCTGGACCGCTACAAGGTGCTGGTGTTCCTCACCGGCAACGTGACCGAGCGCGGCGTTCTCGAGAAGATCGACGCTTATCTGCGCGGCGGCGGGACGGTGATCTTCCCGGCGCGGCCGCAAGTGCCCCGCGCGGGCCTGGAGACCGTGGAAGGCGGCACGTCGATGTGGCAACGCTGGCTGAAAGGCGAAACGGGCAAAGGACACCTGAAGGTGTTCGTGGGTCCCAACGAGCCGTTCAGCTATTACATGGACTACGTACGCGAACATGTGTCGAACACGGTGGGAGTGAGCGATGCGACCAAGCGGGCACTGAGGGTGGGGAAGCCTGACGAGACCTATTGGGCCGTGCTGGGGAACGACCTGGTGCTGATGAATTACGCTACTACCGCTGCCACCGTGAGGCTAAGCAACGGCAAGGTTGTGCGCGTGGAGCCGAATACAATCTGGATGAGCGCACCGGACGCGGGATGGTAGGGAACTGATTTATGGTCGGAGTTCAGATTTTCGGTGTCAAGAATTCGCAGGCGAGCCGCGCGGCGGAGCGGTTCTTCAAGGAGCGCCGCGTACCGATTCAATTCGTGGACTTGAAGCAGCGATCCATGGCTGCGGGGGAATTGAAGCGGTTCGTTGAGCGTTTCGGTATGGCAGCGCTGCTCGACGCCGAAAGCAAGGCCTATGCCGATGAGGGACTCAAGTATCTCAAGCTGTCCGATGCAGAGCTTCTCGGCCGGATCGAGCGGGAACCACGGCTGTTACGCCTACCGCTGGTGCGTTCCGCCAAGACGCTGAGCGTGGGCCACGACGAGGAGGCCTGGAAGGCGATGATTGGCACGGTAAGTTGACTGACCGCGCGGCAGCTCTGGACTGGAATCAGGCCGCGCGGCGGCCTCGCTTTCTTGGCTTTATGGATTCCACAGCAAGGTGAAGCCCCAGAGCATTCAGAACTGAAGCCAAGCTGTCCAGAGAGGGATTGCCCGCGCGGGAGAGCATACGGTAAAGGCTTTCGCGATTCAGCTTCGCCTCACGCGACAACACGCGGATTCCCCCTCGTGCGTCGGCCACGTCGCGAAGGGCCATCAGAAACACACGGGGGTCCTCATCCTCCAGACAGGCGTTCAGGTAATCAGCTGCCCTTTCCGGATTTTCGAGCGATTTGAGAAGATCGTCCCGGTAGGGTGTTGTTACGCTATTCTTTTGTGTCATCCAGGTACTCCTTCCAGAAAGCCTGAGCGGTCAAAATGTCTCTGGCTTGGGACCGCTTGCTTCCCCCACAAAGCACTATGACCACCGTGTGCCCCCTCCGCCCGAAGTAAACGCGGAGACCTTGTCCATAGTCGATTCGCAATCTCGTCGGGAACAATCGATGGTAGCTTATAAGCTACAAGGGGTCAAAGGCGCGCCTCCGGGAGCAACGCCGGATGTCGGGTTTGTTCCCCCTCGCGAGGGGGCCGGTGTGCGCTAAGCTGGAAATCTGGCCGGAAATCCATGCTGAGCGAGAAACTCAAGGAGTGCGGTGTTGTCGGCGCCGGCGGCGCGGGCTTCCCCACGTATGTGAAGGCGAAGTCCACGGTCGAGTTCATGCTCGCCAATGGCGCCGAGTGCGAGCCGCTGTTGCACAAAGACTTCGAACTGATGTGCCATTACCCGAAGGAGATCGTTTCGGGGATGGCCCTGATGATGGAAGCTATCCACGCGAAACAGGGCAAGTTCGGCATCAAGGAAAAGAATCACGAGGCCATCGAGGCGATCCGCCCGGAAGCGGAAGCTAAGGGCATCGAACTGGCGACGCTCGGCGACTTTTATCCCTCGGGCGATGAGTACGAGCTGGTGTACAGCGCCACGGGAAGGTTGATCCCCGCCGGAGGCATCCCGCTCCAGGTGGGTTGTGTGGTCAACAACGTCGAAACGCTGTACAACGTGCATTTCGCCGCGCAGGGCGTTCCGGTGACGCGGAAGATGGTTTCTGTCAGCGGCGCGGTGCGCAAGCCGAAGTCGTTCTGGGTGCCGGTTGGGACGCCCTTCCGCGACCTGATTGCGTTGGCCGGCGGCGCCACTACGGCCGAGTACGGCGTTTTCGTGAGCGGGTTGATGATGGGCACGCTCACCTTCGACGAAGACGACGTCGTGACCAAAACCACCGGCGGCTTAATTCTGCTTCCGAAAGAACACTACCTGGTGGAGAGGAAGGTGCGGCCGCAGCAGGCCCGCAACCGCATCGGCAAGTCCGCGTGCGATCAGTGCAGCTACTGCACCGAGTTCTGCCCACGGTATTTGCTGGGCTACGAAGTGATGCCGCACAAAGTGATGCGCACGCTGGGTTTCACTACTTCCGGAGCCGAACACTGGAGCCAGTGGGGCGAATTGTGCTGCGCCTGCGGCTTGTGCACTCTGTATGCGTGCCCGGAGGACCTGTTCCCCAAGGAAGCCTGCGATGATGCCAAGGCCACGCTGCGGGCGGCCGGCATGAAGTTCACGCAAACGAGGCCCATTCAGGTGCATCCGATGAAGGAATCGCGGCGCGTGCCCGTGGCGATGCTGCTGCGCCGCCTGAAAGTGGAAGATTACGAAGTCGAAACGCCGTTCGAGGACATCGATCATGCGCCTGCGATAGTGCGGATCAAGCTGTCGCAGCATGTGGGCAAACCCGCGACGGCGGTGGTGAAAGCCGGTGCGGTGGTCGAGCGGAACACGTTGATCGCGCGCGTGGCCGAGGCCGACCTCGGCGTGAACATCCACGCGAGTATTGCCGGGCGCGTCTCGGCGGTAACGGACAAGTACATCGAAATACAATCTAAGTGAGCTGGTAGCGAGGATGGCTAAGAATTCGATAGGACTGATTGAACTGGGAAGTATCGCGGCGGGCATGGAAGTAGCCGACGCCATGCTGAAGGCCGCCGACGTCGAACTGGTTCTCGCCCGTTCCATCTGCTCCGGCAAGTATATGGTGATGGTCCGCGGCGACGTATCCGCGGTGAACGCAAGTATCGAGGCGGGCTCCGTCGCAGGCAATTTCTCGCTGATCGACACGTTCATCGCCCCGAACGTGCACGAATCCCTTTTCCCGGCCTTAAGCGGCACGTCGAAAGTGGAAAAGCTGGAAGCTCTGGGCGTGATCGAAGCCTTCTCGGTGGCAGCGTTGCTGGAAGGCGCGGACGTGGCGGCGAAATCGGCCAACGTGAGATTGATTGAAATCCGCCTTGCGATGGCGCTAGGCGGCAAGGCTTTCGTAACCATGACCGGCAGCGTGGCTGCAGTGCGCAGCGCGGTGGACAACGGCGCGCACGCGATCGGGAAGCGGGGATTGCTGGTAAACAAGGTAGTGATCCCGCAGCCGCGGCCGGAACTCTTGAACGAGATGATCTAGGAGGCCGTGAAACAGACGGCAGGACCGCTCTCTTTGCTCGCGGCTCGGCAATCCGGGTATCAACGCAGCGGCGAACGCGTGGTGCCCTATCTGATCCTCCTCGCCGAAGTTCTGATCTTCTACCGGAAGGTGCTCTTCGGCGCGTATGCGATTCCCTGGGATCTGCGCACCTTCCATCTGCCGCTGGCAACCTTTATAGCGGACTCCTTCCGCGCCGGCGAGTTTCCCCTCTGGGATCCGTTCACCTATTGCGGGCGTCCATTCTATGCCAACATTCAGGCGCAGGTGTTCTATCCGCCGACGCTGCTGGCCGTGCTGGCAAGCAACCTGGCGGGCGCCGATACACTGCTCTACGCCCTTGAATGGCAACTGGTTCTGCACGTATTCGCGGCGGGCGTGTTCACATACTGGCTGGCGAGGCGTTTAGGCGCAGGCGTGTGGGCGGCGCTGATGGGCGCGACCGTGTACCAGATGGGCGGTTTCTTCGCTTCGCAGTCACAGCACCTTGTGGTGGTGAACGCGGCGGCGTGGCTGCCGCTTGTCTGGCTGGCGGTGGTGGAACTGCGGGAGCGATTCTCCTGGCGGTGGATGGCGGCATTGGCCGCGGCCCTGGCGATGTCCGTGCTGGCGGGTTTCCCGGCCGTGACGGTGGTGGCGGCGAGTTCGGCTGTCCTGTTGGCGCTGCTATTGGGCGGAGTCCGATTGGTCGGCAACGTGTTGTTCGCCGGATGTTGGGCCGGTTTGCTGGCGGCGGTGCAATTGCTGCCCTCGTTGGAGCTTCACAACGCAAGCGTCGCGAAGTACCGCGTGGAGTGGATGAAGACGGGCGGCGGTTTGCCCTTGCAGTCGCTCGTTTCGCTGGTCGCGCCCAATCACTACGGCATTTTCGACCTCAAGACTTACAAGGGCCCCTGGGAGCCCACTTATCTTTACGTGTACTGCGGTATCGCCGGTCTGGTGCTGGCGGTGGCTGCGCTCGTGCGGTTTCGCAGGCGAGAGATCCTGGCGATCGGGCTCATCACCCTCATCTTCGGCGTCTGGATGCTGGGGGATTCCACGCCTGTGGGACGCGGATTCTTCCTGGCGATGCCCAAGGCAATCCAGAACGGGTTGCACGCGGAATTCGCCATGGCGGCGTTCTGCCTCGGGATGGCGGTTCTGGCGGCGTTCGGCTCGCAGCTTTTCCTGAAGCGACCCTGGGCCGCGTGCGTGGTCATGCTGTTGACCGCCGTGGATCTGATCGCGACCGGCAGCGCCCGTCCGATGAACACCGTTTCGGTGCGGGAAGATCCGGCCGTCACCCGCGAAGCGTACGGCGGAAGCCGGGAGTTGCTCGAGCGCGTCCGCGCGCTTACCCGAATGGACACGCCGCCTTCGCGCATCGACCTGATGAACGGCGACATGACCTGGGCCATTGCCGCGCCGCTCACCGCCGTGCCGACGGCGAACGGCAACGATCCACTGGCGCTCGAACGCATCATCCAGGCGCGGCTGGCGTTCGTGAAAGGCGAGCGCTGGGGACGATATTACGAGATCGCCGCGCTCGATGCGCCAGCCGTCGATCTCGAAAACATCCGCTGGGTCCTTTCGCGGACGCCGCTCGATGCCGGCATGGTGGAACGGGCGCATTTCCGCAAGCGCGCCGATCTGCCCGGCTTTGTCGTGTACGAGAACCTGGAAGTCCTGCCGCGGTTCTTTCTATCGGCACGCGGCGGACGTGTGCGGGTGGTCGAGTACTTGCCGTCGTATGTGGAACTCGAAACGGATTCGCCGGCCGCTGCCTTCCTTACGGCTTCGGACGCTTACTACCCGGGCTGGCGCGCCTGGGTGGATGACTCGCCGCGCGAGATCAAGCTCACGAATGTGGCATTCCGGGGACTCGATGTGCCGGCGGGGCGCCACCGGATTCGCATGGAGTTCGCACCGCGCATTCTGTGGTGGGGCGCCGGTGTCAGTCTGATTGCCTGGCTGGCCGCGGCTGCGCAGCTTGCCAGAGGTAGGAGAGGCCGCTCCAAACCGTTGCGACAAACGTGAGCCAGATCAGCGTATCCAAGGCCGCGTTCACAACCATCTGAGGCCGTATGCGGTGAGCCATCGCGGCCACGGCGGTAAGTACTTGCAGCAGAGTGCTGATCTTTCCCCACGCCGAAGGCGGAAAGCCGCGCCGCTCGGCGATTACCATCAGGAGCATGGCTCCCACCAGGATCGCCAGGTCCCGCGCGAGCACCGCCACTACCAGCCACCACGGCACGGCCGACCGGATGCCCAAAACGATGTACACCGAATCGAGCAGCAACTTATCGGCGATGGGATCAAGGTAGGCGCCCGTCCGGGAGGACCATCGGAATGCGCGAGCCACCCATCCGTCCACCGCGTCGGTACAGCCTGCCAAGGCAAACAGCACCAGCCCGCGCAGGAAGTGTCCTGTGGCGATTTGCCAGAGGATCACTGGGGTGAGCGCGAGGCGAAGGCCGGTGATGAGGTTGGGAAGATGCCTCAACGCGTCAGGATACCAGAGCGTGCACCACTTGTGTGGCGAGTTGATCGAAGCTCAGTACCTCATACAGCGTGGCATCGGACATGATCTTCGTTACCAGGGCCACGTGCATGGCGTGCCCGGCGCGTTCGGCGATCACATGACCGAGTAGCGGCTTCCCGATCAGGGCCAAGTCGCCGATCAGATCCAGCGCCTTGTGCCGGCAGCATTCGTCGGGGAATCGCATCCCCTCGGGATTCATGACGGAAGTCTGGTTGAAGCAGAGAGCGTTGTCGAGGGACCCACCGCGGATGAGGCCCATGTTGCGGAGCTGGTCCAGTTCGTACTCGAAGCCGAAGGTGCGGGCAGGGGCGAGCTCGCGGGCATACCGCTCCGGCGTCACTTCCATCTCGAGCTGCTGCCGCCCCACCGCGGGGTGGTTGAAGAATACATCGCAGCTCAGCATGAAGCGATCCGCCGGGAGAACCGTCAGGCGACGGTTGGGCGCTTCCACCGTAACCGGCCGCAGGATGCGCAGATAGCGCCGCTTGCGCCGGTATTGCTTCACGCCGGCATCGGCCAGAAGTTCGATCCAGTTCTCGCCGCTGCCATCGAGAATAGGTACTTCAAGATTGTCGATCTCGATGTAGGCGTTGTCGATTCCCATGCTGTACAGCACGCTCAGCAGGTGTTCGGTGGTGGAGATGAGTACGCCTTGCCGCATGAGGCTCGTGGCATAACTCACGCGCGCCACATTGCGGTAACTGGCGGGAACAGGAAACCGGTCCAGGTCGGTTCTGAGGAAAACAATGCCCGTGCCGGCGGGAGCCGGCAGAATCCGTACGGAAACCGGAACGCCGTGGTGAAGACCGACGCCTTTGGTTTCGACGGGACGCTGTACAGTCGTCTCAAATTGCAAGCTAATAGCTCCAGTATGAATCCGTCAAGATTACTAGATGCCTCCCTAGTGCAATCGTTTCACCGAAGCCTAAGTTATTATGCAACATGGGTTTACAAATTTAACAGTGTGGTTGGATAGCCACACTTTCGGGCGATCTGTTGTGGCGGAATCGCCTCAGGTTGCAGTTGGAGTATGATGAGGCATGTCGCGTCCGCGGCTGTTTCTCATCGATTCTTTCGGTTACATCTTCCGCGCCTACCATGCGCGCGCCCGCAGCGGGGCGCCGCCCATGCGCACGAAAGCCGGACTGCCCACCGAAGTGGTGTACATCTTCGGCTCCATGGTCCGCAAGCTGACCTCGACGAACCATCCGGAGTACGTGGCGGCGGTATTCGAAAGCGCAGGCCCCACCTTCCGCGAGCAGGAATTCGCCGATTACAAAGCGAACCGGCCCGAGGCGCCGCCCGACCTGATCGAGCAGATCCCCTATGTGCGCCGCCTGCTCGAAGCCATGCGCATTCCCGTGCTCGAATTCGAAGGCTACGAAGCCGATGACGTCATCGGCACCATCGCCCGGCGGGCGGAGAAGGCCGGCGTGGATGTCGTGATCGTTTCGGCCGACAAGGACATGATGCAGTTGGTAGGCGGCGGCGTGGCGATGCTCAACCCCACCAAGGACGACCGGCTGTTCGACGCGGCGCGGGTGGAAGAGGTGATGGGTGTGCCGCCGGAGCGCGTCCCGGATCTGCTGGCGCTCAAAGGCGACGCGGTGGACAACATTCCCGGCGCGCCGGGGATCGGCGACAAGGGTGCGCAGGACCTGATACGGCGTTTCGGCACCGTGGAGCAGGCGCTTGACCACGCGGCCGAAGTCGAAAGGAAGATGTACCGCGAGAGCCTGCAGAACAACCGCGACCTCGTGCTGATGAGCAAGCGCCTGGCGACCATCGACACGGCGGTCCCCGTCGAGTGGTCGCTCGAAGGCGCGGCGGCGCAGCCGCCCGATTCGGACCGGCTCGCCGGATTGTATCGCGAGCTGGAATTCCACAGCCTGCTTGAGGGTCTCGCGCCTGCCGTGAGCGAAAAAGAAAAACCGCGCGTGGAAGACTTCGCGACGCTGGATACCGCGGACGCGGTGTCGGCGTACATTGCGGCTATTCCCGCGGACGCGCTTGTGGCGGTGACGTTCGCCGCGCCGCCGGAGGGCGCACTGGTGGGCGAAAACGCCTTCGGCATCGCTTGGAAACCGGGCGATGCTCGCGCCGTGCCGTTTGAACTGCTGCCGGCGCTACGGCCGCTGCTGGAAGACCCGAAGCGGCGGAAGGCGGCGCACAACCTGAAGGCACTGCTCCTGCTGTGCCAGCGGGAAGGTTTCGAGGCACGCGGCTTCACCGACGACGTGATGCTCGAAGGCTTTGTGGTGGATGCGGACCCGGGCGGCTGCACGCTGGAGGCGCTGGTGCGGGACCGGCTGGAGAACCGGCCTGCTTCAGGCGCCGCGGCGCAGGCCGGCGCGATCCTCGATCTGCACGCGAAGCTCTCGGGAGAGATCGACGCGCGCCAGGTTCGTGAAGTGTATGCGCGCATTGAGATGCCGCTGGTGCCGGTGCTCGCGCGCATGGAGCGTACCGGGGTCCGCATAGCGCCGGAACAGTTGCGGAAGCTCTCCGGCGAGATGGAGACCGGGATCGACCGCCTCTCCGCCGAGATCTACACACTCGCCAAGCACCCGTTCAACATTAACTCCCCGCAGCAGTTGGGCAAGGTGCTGTTCGAAGAAATGGGGCTGCCGGCGCCGGCGCGGCGCGGCAAGACGAAATCTGTGTCGACGGCGGCGGACGTGCTGGAAGAGTTGGCCCCCGAACACGAGATCGCCGGCAAGGTGCTTGAATACAGGCAGCTCACCAAGCTGAAGGGAACTTACGTAGACACGCTGCCGCAGTTGATCTCGCCGGAGACCGGGCGGCTGCACACCAGCCTGAACCAGACCGGCGCGGCGACGGGACGCCTCTCGTCGTCGAACCCGAATCTGCAGAACATTCCCATCCGGACGGAATTGGGCCGCGAGATCCGCGCCGCGTTCGTGCCACGCGAGGGCTGGAAACTGATTGTGGCGGATTACTCGCAGATCGAGTTGCGGCTGCTGGCGCACATGTCGCGAGACCCGGTGCTGGTGGAAGCGTTTCGCAACGGCGAGGACATCCACACGCGCACGGCGGCGGAAGTGTTCGGCGTCGCGCCGCTGATAGTGACGCCCGAATTGCGGCGCAACGCCAAGGCAGTCAACTTCGGCATCGTTTACGGCCTCAGCGCTTTCGGACTTTCCGCGCAGCTCGGGATCCCACGGGCGGAGGCCGAGCTTTACATCCAGGGCTATTTCGAGCGCTATCGCGGCGTGAAAGCGTTCATCGAGGCGACCATCAAGCAGGTGCGCGCGAGCGGCGTTTCGCGCACACTGTTCGGCCGCCTGCGGCCCATCCCGGACATCAATTCGCGCAACCCGAACGCACGAGGTTTCGCCGAGCGCACGGCGGTGAATTCGCCGCTGCAGGGCACGGCCGCGGACCTGATCAAGCTGGCCATGATCCGCATCGACGGTGCGCTCCGTGAGGGAGGCTACCGGACCGCGATGCTCCTGCAGGTACACGACGAGCTCTTGTTCGAAGCGCCTCCGGAGGAGGTGGACCGAGTGGCGGAACTCGTGAAGCGCGAGATGGAGAGCGTGCACAAGTTGGAAGTGCCGCTCATCGTGGATGTGGGCGTGGGCGCGAACTGGCGCGACGCAAAGTGAGGGTTACAGCTTCCGCACCTCGACGTACTCGGGTCCGGCCGGAGCGCCGGCAAAATCGAGCGTGGCTTCCAACTGCGTGGGGCCGGACTTCAGCCGAAGACGCTTGAAGACGCAGACGGGCGCGCGCGGCGCCAAATCGACCTTCGCCTCCGCGCCCGCGAGCCTGACAGTGGCACTTCCCGCGGTCTCGCGTGGCGGGAAATCGAACGAGACCTCGTAATCGCCGGCCGTCCTGACATCGACCACCCAGTGGCCGCGCCCGCTGGTCTTCCAACTGGCGTCCGGCCCGCGCAAATCCTGGCGGGTCAGCCGCACGGGGTTCTCGAACCTGGTGCCCAGGTAGATGGGCGGCGGATCGTAGCCGCGCGTGGAAGAGACGTCGCGGAACCACTCCTCGTAAGCTCGGCGCATACTCGCGACGCGGTCCGGATCGGATGCGGCGATGTCCCGGGATTCGGCCGGGTCGGATTCGAGGTCGTAGAGTTCCTTGCCGTTCACCAGCTTGTAGCGCTGATTGAGGACGCAGGCGTTGCGGAACGGTTCCGGCACGTCGCCGCGGTGCCACTGGAAGAACAGGTTGCGGTCCGGCCACTCCGTCCGTCCCTCACGCACCAGCGGCATCAGGCTGCGGCCGTCCAGCTTCACCTTTCCCGGCAGCGGCACGCCGCAGGCGTCAGCCAGGGTGGGCAGCACGTCGATGTGGGCCGCGAGGCGATCCACGCGGCCCGGCTTGAGGCGCGCGGGCCATCGCACGAAGAACGGGACGCGGATGCCACCCTCGTACACCGTGCCCTTCAGGCCGCGCATCCCGCCGTTGAAGCGGACGCGGTCGGGGCCGTTGTCGGTCATGAAGATCACGATGGTGTTCTCTTCGAGTTTCAGTGTGCGAAGGCGCTCGATCAGGCGGCCGATGTTGTCGTCGATGTTGGTCACCATGCCGTAGATCTTCGAGTCCCACTCGTTCACGCCGGCGGCGCGATACGGCGCGACGTGGCGCTCGTCCACCTCCAAGGGCTGGTGGGGAGCGTTCGTGGCGAGGTAGGTGAAGAACGGACGGTATCGGTTCTTTTCGATGAACTCGATGGCGGCGCTGGCGAAGATGTCGGTGCAATAGCCGGGCGTTTTGCGCGCGACGCCGTTGTAAAGAAGCACGGGATCGAAGTAGCGCTCGTTCGGCACTCCGGAGGGCTGCGAGAGACCGCCGCCGCGATGGACGATGGAGGTGTCCCAGCCACGGTCGGTGGCTCGCATCGGATAGTTGTCGCCGAGATGCCACTTGCCGAAGATGCCGGTCTGGTAGCCCGCGTTGTGGAAGATCTGGGCCATGGTCACTTCGTCCGGGTGCAGGTTCGACCGGCCCAGATAGGTGTCGACGACACTGGTGCGATAGTTCCACCGGCCGGTCATCAACGAGCTTCGTGTGGGCGAACAGACCGGGCTTACGTGGAAGCGCGTGAACTGGACGCCTTCGCGCGCGATGCGGTCCATGTTTGGCGTGTGGATCCGGGGATTGCCGTGAATGCCAACGTCGCCGTAGCCCTGATCGTCCGTGATGATGAGTACCACGTTGGGGAGTTTCGGCGGCATGGCGCGCGCGGCCATGGGTGCCGCGGCGGCCGCATGGAGGAACGAGCGCCTGGTTGTTGTAAGCATGGCTAGTGGTACACGGTCGGCCGCAGGGGCCGTACGTAAATGTTGCGGTAAGCGACCGGGCCGTGGTCGCCCTGCAGCATGAGGGGATTCAACGGGGCTTCCGCAATGGGCATGTGCGAGCGGGTAGGGCCATCCATTTCGACGTTCTCCTGGACGGCCAAGCCATTGTGAAGCACCCGCAGGAAACGGGCGTTTTCAATCTTCTTGCCATTTGCATCGAACCGAGGCGCGCGGAACCAGATCTGGAAGCTCTGCCATTCGCCCGGACGGCGGCTGGCGTTCACTTTGGGCGCGGACCCGCCGGCGCCCTGGTTATTGATCCAGCGCTGATAAACGCCGCCGCAATCGGCGCTGCCTAATCTCCACCAGGCTCCGTAACTGTCGAAGACCTGGATTTCATAGAGACCCTGCAGGTAGACGCCGGAGTTGCTGCCCCTGGAGATCATGAACTCGAGATACAACTCCACGTCGCCGAACTTCTGGTCCGTGACGATATTGCTGGTCTTGCCCTGGGCGCTGTTCAGCATGGAGCCGCCGGGCGAGGGTTCGGCGAACAAGCGCGTCGGCCCGTAGCGGTCCCAGCGTATCCCCCGCGTAGTGAACCACTCGAGCGGCTTGCCGTCCTGGGTGTGCCAGCCGGCGAGGTCCTTGCCATTGAGCAACGGCGTCCAGCCGGACTCGAGCAGATAGGGCGGGTCGCCGTGGGCCTCGCCGTCGGTCGATTCGGCGGACTTCTGGGCCAGCATGATTCCGGCGATCACAAGGAAAGAGACAGCGATGGCGAAAAACGCTCGGCGCGACATGCGGACAATATAACACCGCGCGTCGAGCGGAGACAGTCACTTTCTCTTACTTTCTCTTGCGGAAGCCGATGGGACTGGGATTGTATGGGCCGGTGAAATCGACTTTGGCAAGGCGCGGGATCTTCGATTCCATTCCCATTGCCCAGTAGCAGGCGTTCACCATCATGCGGCGGAAACCTTCATTGGCGAAATCGCCGGGGTGCCCCATGGTGGTGGTGAACACGCGCCCTCCCTTGTAGCTCTTGGTCCACGCCACCGGGACCAGTTTCTTGGCCGGATTCGGAGGGGATGTGGGTTCCATGCCCGCAAGCACCTGCCCCAGCAGGACAGGCTTCGAATCGCCGGTCAGGGTCGTGATGGCGTACACGTCCGACGGCCCCCAGACATCCTTTACTCCCCGTAGGATTGGGTGCCGTTCCATGCCGGGCGCAGGCACTCCACGCGTGCTTTCTTTCTGGTGTACGCCGTAGTGGTTGATCCAGGTTTCGCCGAGCACCTGGCGCCCGAAGCCGCCTTCGAATTCGCGGCTGCGGAAACTGTAGCGCGCGTACGGGCTCGCGAGGTTCTTCTGGTAGTTGAAGGCGTGCGTCGATGTGCGCAGAGCAACGATTGGGCGGCCGGCTTCCGCGTAGTCAACGATGTGCTTCATTTGCGCGTCTGGCAATTCCTGGAAGCGCAAGAACATGACCATCAGGTCCGCTTTATCGAGCGCTTCCAGCCCTACCAAGTTATCCGAGACGCCGGGATCGACTTCGCCGGTCTGCGGGTTGCGCGGCAGCACGAGTGTACAGCGGAAGCCGTGATGCGCCTCTAAGATCTTCGCGAAGGGCGGCATGGATTCTTCCGAGCGGTACTCCTGATCGCCCACCACGAAGACCACGTGTTTGCCCTTGCCGGCAAGGCCCGCGGCGGCGAGCGCAGGCAGGAGCGAACCCATCAGCGTTCTGCGCGTGATCATGTTCTACCTCGCCAGTCCCTTGAACTTCACGACGTAGGCCCACTGCGTCCTGGCGGGATCGCCGGATGCCGGCGGCATTTCAACGGTGACGTTCCTGCCCTTGGCGGTCCACTTCAACGAGCCCGGCGCACCGAGCATCGAAACCTCCATGGCCCGCGATGCGGCGACGTCTCTCAGGACAAACTGACGCCCGGGCCAGCGAGGCACGATAGCATACAGATCGTCGCCCTTGGCCGTGAAGAAGCACTCGATTACAGCCTGACCGGGCTTGCTGCGGTCCACGTAATCGGTCACTTCGTAGCGCTTCATATATTCTCCGGTTTCCAGTTTCTTCTGCTCGCCGTCGCTCCACTGGCGGGTGCGCTTCCAGGCCTTTGTACCGTAAATCGCCTCGCCGTTCACCGACAGCCAGCGCCCCATCTCGATCAGGCGCTGCTGCATGATGACCGGGATGCGCCCGTCGCTGGTGGGCCCAATGTCCAGCAGGAAATTTCCGCCGCGGCTCACCAGGTCGACGAGCATCAGGATCAGTTCGCGGTCCGAGCGATAGTCGTTCAATTGCTCCGCGCGGTTGTAGCCGTAAGAGTGGCCCATGCCGCGACTCTCCTCCCAAGGATGCGTTGAGCCTTCCAGTCCGGCCGTATATTCGGTGGTGTAGTAGCCCCCGTGCTTGTGGCGGCAGTCCTTGCCCCAACGGTCGTCGATGGCGACTTCATCCTTCACCGGGGATTCGTTGAACAGCCACGCCAGCAACTCGGGCGAGCGCCACTCGGCGCTGGTCAGATCCCACTCGCCGTCGGAGAAGATGGTCGACGGCTTGTAGCGTGTGACCACGTCCTTGAACTGCGGGTGCATGTGCTCGGTGACATAGCGAGGCTTGTCTGAAAGCCAGAGCGGGTTGTACCACTCGTAGAGCGAATAATAGATGCCCATCTTCAGGCCGCGTGCACGCACGGCGTTGGTGAGGTCTCCCAGCAGATCGCGTTTCGGACCCACGGAAACGCTATTCCAGGGCTTGCCCCAGCTTCGATCCGCTTCCGCGCTTGGCCAAAGAGTGAAGCCCTCATGGTGCTTCGACGTGAGCACGACGTACTTGGCGCCGGACTTAGCGAAGACGTCGGCCCAGTAGGCGGGATCATACAACTCAGCTTGGAACATCTGGACGAAGTTCGCGTAAGGGAAGTTCTCGCCGTAGTTGCGCGTATGGAACAGCCACGTGGCGTTCGGCTTTCCCTTTTCCGTGGGGCCTTTGCTCAACTGGTTCCAATACCATTCGGCGTAGGAGCCGACTCTTCCGTAGGACGGCACCGAATAGGCGCCCCAGTGAATGAAAATGCCGAACTTGGCATCGGTGAACCAGGAGGGAGTGGGCCGGCTATCGATGGAGGCCCAGTTGGCCTCGTAACGCTTTTCGGCGCCGAAGGCGAGCGCGGCGGCAAGGCAGATCAGGAACAGAATTCGGACTTTCATGACTCTCTCATCCTACTAATTTCGCGGGGCGGTTTCCGATACAATGCCGTTCATGCGTAGCTGGTCTGTGGCTCTGCTTCTGATCCTGGCCGGCCAAGGCGCGTTTGCCGAGACGGCCCTGGTAGTAAAGTCACCCATGTCCCCGCCAGCCTGGGCGTTGCTCGAACGCGAACTGTTGAGGTTCGACTCGCTGGCCTGTGAACGATTCGCCGCCAAGTACGTCGACGAGCGCGGCTACCTGCTGCATACGCCGCGCTGGGGGACTCTGGACGGGCCCGACGACGCCATCGAGACGTTCTTCAACTGGACGCTGCTCTATGCGCTGGGCGGCTCGGATACGGTGCTCAATGCGTACAAGAAAGCGCAGGAAGGCCATTGGAGGCAATACGGCGAGATGCGTACGCACCTCACCAAGCTGGCGGAAAACGGCGCGTATTACAAAGAATTCATCACGCAGTCCGACTGGTTCCACACCGGTGAAGGCATGCGCGCCTTCATGCTGCTGGGCCTCTGTGAACCTGCCAATGTCCGCTACCTCGAACGCATGAAGCGCTTCGCCGGACTCTACATGAACGAAGATCCGGAGGCGCCCAACTACGATCCCGAGCGCAAGCTGATCAAGAGCATCTGGAACGGCAGCAAAGGCCCCATGCTGCACAAGGCGACCGTGTACGACTGGGTGGGCGATCCGGTGCCCGGGAAGTTTCACCTGCTTCACAACCCTGCCGGCCGCGGCAAGATGCTGAACCTGGACACCTGGTATCCCAAGATGCTGGCGCACTGCGCCGAGTACCTGGACAGCGTGGGCGACAATCCCCTCAACCTGGCCGCGACCACGCTGGCGCTGAATGCTTACGCGCTGACGGGCGAAACGAAGTACCGCGACTGGATCAAGGATTACGTTGGCGCCTGGAAGCAGCGTACCGAAGCCTGTGGCGGAAACATTCCCTCAAACGTCGGCCTCGACGGCGAGCCCGGCGGCGAGTATAAAGGCCAGTGGTGGAAGGGAACCTACGGTTGGAATTTCACCATCTTCGACGGGGAGATCGAGAAGGTCGCGCACCGCAACAATTTCGAGGCCGGCTCGTGGCCGGGCTTCAGCGCGGCGCTGCTGGCGACCGGCGACCAGGGTTACATCGACGTGTTGCGCCGTCAGATGGACAACATCTTCGCGCACAGGAAGAAGGCTCACGGAAAGCTGCTGCTGCCGCGGAATTACGGAGACCCGCGCGGCTACAAGTACGACGGTCCGCCGCAGTGGTACAACTACATCCAGAATCCTTACGCCGCGCGGCTCACCGAGATCTACTTGTGGTCGATGGATCGCCGGGACCTGAAGCGCGTGGACAAGACCGGGTGGGTCGGGTATCTCGAAGGACTCGATCCTGGATATCCGGAGAAGGCGCTGGCCGCGGACTTGGAGCGCGTGCGAAAAACGTTGGCTGAAATCCGCGAGGACACCACCACGCCTCAGACGCGTCTCGCCGATTATCTTCTTGGTATAAGTCCGGCCGAGACCGATGCTCTCACGAACCTGATGCTGGGAGGCTATTTCGGCGGGCGCATCTGGACGCTGCACAGCCGCTTCCGCTATTTCGATCCTGCGCGCCGGCGCGTAGGGTTGCCGGAGGACGTGGGAGCGCTCGTCGAAAAGCTCGGCGCGGACTCGGCGACGCTGACGCTGGTGAACGTGAATCCCGTGGACACGCGCACCGTGATCGTGCAGGCGGGCGGCTATGCGGAGCACCGCTTCGATACGGCGCAGACCGGAGGCGAGACGATCGGGATCAACGCGCCGCACGTCGAGGTGAGACTTGAACCGGGCTGCGGCGCCCGGATCGCATTCAAGATGACGCGCTACCAGAACCGGCCCACGTTGGCGCAGCCGTGGGAGCATTGAGGACTTCCGCGATGGACACACCGTTCGGTCACTTCCGCGAGCAATCGTGTCACCGAGTTCAACAAGTTTCCGCTGATCGACGTTAAGCGCAAGTGAAATCCCGGCGGACGCGTCAAACGAGCCGGTACCCTGCTCCTCTCGTCTGTGCCGCGGTTGACTATCAGGTATGCGTCGAAGCCGGCCGGGAGGCTGGTGTTAGCGCGTTGCTGTTTCTCCTCCCGCGTCACGTTGGTTTGATGAGTCATCCGATGGCCATATCCAACCAAGCAGTCGTCGACCACTCGATGAACGCATTTCTGGCTCAGGACCATAGGGATAAAGTCACTGGAAATGCTGATGATTCATCAGTTCGCGTGTTCTGGTACCGTCAAATCGCGCATTGCCTCGACGATACGCTTGGCCGTCCTCCCATCCCAGAACTGCAAGCGTGGAGGTGCGGTGCATCTTTCGGGCGCCGAGAGCGCATCGAAAGCTGCTTTTACGATGGCAGTGCGTTCGGAGCGTACCAGACGATTGGTGCCTTCCGTGATCGTGATAGGGCGCTCGGTGTTTGGGCGCAAGGTTAAGCATGGGATCCCCAGATATGTGGTCTCCTCCTGTACGCCGCCAGAGTCCGTAAGCACGAGTGCAGCGTGTATCTGCAAGGCCAGAAAATCGAGGTATCCAAGGGGTTCGATCAATTGTAGAAACTTCGCCTCGCTGGTCGTGGACATCGCCGCCATGCGTCCGCGGGTTCGCGGGTGAACCGGAAAGATCACCGGCATCACACGCCCGATTTCATGCAGGGCATCGAGAATCTCGCTCAGCGTCTCGTCGCGATCTACATTTGAAGGCCGATGAAGCGTGACCAAGGCAAACCGGGACAGCGAGTAGCGCGTCCGGAGGTCCCCCCACCGCTGCTCCGCTTTGGGCAGTAAACGAACCAACGTGTCGATCATTATGTTGCCGACAAACCGGATTTTCTCTGGAGCGATGCCCTCACGTAACAGGTTTTCATCTGCGTCTCTCGAAGGCGTAAGCAAAAGGTCAGCAAGCTGATCAGTTACCAGCCGATTGATCTCCTCCGGCATACTCCGGTCGAATGAACGTAGACCTGCTTCGACGTGGGCAAGCCGCACGCCTGTCTTGCTGCATACCAACGCGGAAGCAACCGTAGAGTTGACATCGCCGGGCACGAAAACCCAGTCGGGCCGGTGTTCGGTCAGCAAAGGATCGAGGCGCATCATTATTTGTGCTGTCTGCCAGGCGTGTGTGCCAGAACCCACGCTCAAATTGATATCGGGTTCAGGCAACCCCAGTTCATCGAAGAAGATCTTCGACATGTTGTCGTCGTAATGCTGACCAGTATGGACGAGGACCTGTTGGAACAGCGAAGGATGGCAGGCCATTTCTCGCATGACCGGTGCGACTTTCATGAAGTTCGGCCTAGCGCCAACCACGTGCATGATTTTCATAAGAGTCTCGTGGATCTGGGGATGAAAACGATTGGTTCGATTGTCCCTTTCCGATCATGATACTGCTTCTGCTTCATCTCGAAGTAGTAATCCAGCACACCCTCCGGCCAGAAGAATGAGCGCAGGTCGGAGGAGGCATGTCATGACGGAGAGTGAAGACACCCTTGCGGGGAGAAAGGAAATACAAGCGCTCAGTGGAGTGCGGACGTGGGCGCAGTGCGATTTTGGTTGTTCCACGGCTTGCGACCCCCTTTGCCGGTGTTCCGCGACGTGCTTTCGAGCACACCTCCGGCTGAGGGCTCTCTCAACATGGGGCTCTATAATCCGTCCGTAAGCTTCCCGGCTCAGGCCGGCGCTGGCAGCCAATCCCACGCCTCCGAGCACTCCATCAATTCGGTGAGCTTCCTGGCCACCCGCGCCAGCAGCCGCCGCGCGTGATGAATCAGTTTGCCCGGAGAACAAAAGATCTGAAACCGCAGCCGCTTCGGCCGTGCCCGCAAATACTCCGGCTTCAACGCCACCCGCTTCAGCCCCGTCAGCACGTTGTGCGTCATCACCGTCAACCGCAGCCACGCCGCGTTGCTCCCAAAGCGAGCGCACGGCATACCCCGGCCGCCAACTCGTTCTTCAGCACATCGTGCAGCGCCTCGATCGATCCCGCCTTCTCACGGTTCCACTCCAGCAGTTGCTGCGGCTGGGAATCGAACCGATTGGTCACCACGGCAAAGTGCTTGACCGACACACCATCGTCAAACAGCACGCCTTGCCGCCGCCGCACCCGGATCGTCAGTTAGAGCACCTCGTCCAGCACCTCCCCCGCTTTGCGCTCCACCGGGTCCCAGGGCAGCTCCGCGCATTCGCAGATCACTTCGATGTCTTCCCGGTACGGTTGCCAGCCCGCCTCCGGAATCATGCGGACCTTCTGCTGCAGCGACTCGCTCATCCGCGCGCTCCACTGCAAACCCCATTCATCGGCCTCGCAGTTGCAGTCTGAAATTTCTTACAGACGGATTACGGACCACAAACCCAGGATTCCTCAATTTTCTGACATACTTAATCGGAGAGGCGACGGCGCAGATGAACGACGCGATCCAACTGTCAATTGTGGTCCCCTGTTATAACGAAGAGGCGGTCATTCAGGAATGCGCCCGGGAGTTGCGGAATTGCGTGGCTCAGCTAATGCAAGCTGGCAGCATCACTAAACAGAGTCGTGTCATTTTTGTCAATGACGGCAGCTCTGATCGAACATGGAAACTACTTGAGGAGCTGTGCGAGAAGGATAGACTGTTTTCCGCAATTGCGCTCTCACGGAATTTTGGGCATCAATCCGCGCTCCTGGCAGGGCTACATGCGGCTTCTGGCGATGCCGTCGTCAGCGTGGATGCGGACCTCCAAGACGATATTGGCATTATCGAAGAGATGGTTGAGCGCTTCCGCGGAGGATATGACATCGTATATGGCGTGCGAAAAGAACGTAAGGTGGACAGCGTTTACAAACGCTTCACGGCGCTCATATTCTACCGTTTGATGAACCTCTTGGGCGCGCCGACGGTTTATAACCACGCGGACTTTCGCCTGATGAGCCGCCGTGCGCTGGACGCATTGCGCGATTTCCGAGAGGTCAACCTGTTTCTTCGCGGCATCGTCCCTCTGATCGGTTTTCCCAGTACAACTGTGCTTTACGACCGGAGGGAGCGAGTCGCCGGCGAAACCAAGTACCCATTTCGCAGGATGCTGAAATTGAGCATTTCAGCTATCACATCGTTCTCAAATGTTCCACTTCGCATGATCACACTCGCAGCGCTCTCCGGCTTTGTGATACAGGCCGCTGTGGCGGTCTGGGTTTTCTGGGTGCGATTCTTTACGGATCGGGCGGTCCCGGGCTGGACTTCGATTCTGCTTCCGATGCTGTTTATTGGTTGCCTGAACCTGTTGGCCATTGGTATTCTCGGCGAATACGTGGCGCGAGTATTCGATGAAGTAAAGGCTAGGCCGAGGTACCTTGTAGCCGAGACCAGAAACCTGTTTACCTCTGATGAGTAAACTCCTTATGCGGAAGATCTATTCTGAGCGTTCAATGCTGCGAGGCACCAGTGGCCTGTGTCAGCGATCCCACTGCCAATTCTGTGCCTGGGGTCGATAGATCTCCAACAGGACGGGCAGGCTTACTTGCCTTGATGAGGAAAGTGATGCTGATTGTAAAGACCGGGGAAATCCGGATCTTGCCGCCGGTAACCGCCGCCAGGGTGCTCTGGCCCGCCCTGAGCAAATCGGAGCTCACCGTTTTCAGGTCAGACTCACCTCGGTGCGCCGCGCCCCGGCGACCGAGTCGTCCAAGAGATAGCCCCCTGCACCCATGCGCAACCGGCTGCCCCGCCTGAGCTTCACGTAGCGTTCACGGTCTTCCGGTCTCCGCTTTCGACTAGCACAGACATCCTCGGTCAGGTCAATCGCTAGCCCGTGTTCCTTGCGCTGTGGAAGGGTAGGGTAAGATTATCTACCATAGAGTCAAAAGATGGATCTACCGGGACAAACGGTGCGCCCATGACAAATCAGGCGCCCAACACGATAATCACTAACTTTGTCTCCTTCCCTGAGCGCTGGAGTACCTCATCGGGAGAACGTGGGCGCAGTCTGTATGCCTCCTCCTATAGAGAGTTCCTGGGGCATCGGCGTGAGTACGGTTCCCTATTCCTGGTCAACTGTAATCCAAGGCTCACGCTCGAACTTGCGGCTTCTTCCTTGGCGATGCCTCCCTTTTGCCCGCTTGTCGCCGCCGATCTTGTCCTCAGGAGCCCTACAACCGCCATGCAGAGATCGACACTCCCATTCAAGCGTTTTCTTCTTCGGCATGTGGACCACTTCATACACTACTTTCGTGATCTGAATAGATACCAGCGGGTATTTGACATCGGTCCTGAGCGAAGCTCCTTTGTCCCTTTCAAAGTCAACCTGCGCGACCGTTACGACATCCACCCCACGCCAGGCGGCGAGTACGTACTCTGCTTCGGGAAGTCCATGCGCGACTACGACACGTTTATCGATGCGATGGAAGGATTGCCGATCCCGGGTGCCATCGTTCGGCCGGATTTTGATAGCTTTCGCCGGCATGGCAGTCGCTTCACACGCAATCCAGACTCTCTGCCGAGCAACCTCTGTTGCTTGGACGATGATGGGAGTGAGGCGTCGGAAATCCGGATTCTCCGTGGTGCGCGAGTACTTGTGCTTTCCATTCTTCGGCAGAGCTTGGTGGCATCCGGGATCAGCACGTGCCTGAACGCAATGATGATGGGCAAGTGCGTGATCGGTTCTGAGGGACCAGGCATGACCGATGTCTTCACAAATGGCGAGATCCTGTCTTTTCCATCCGAAGATCCGGTGGCCCTTGCTCAAGTCATTCAGCGCGCATGGAAGGACGACGAACTGCGTGCGCGCGTGGCAGCGGCCGGCCACGAGTACGCATTGCGAGCCGGCACACAGGTCGACCTGTATTCGCGGATCATCGATCAGGTGGTGGCGTGGCGGTTGGGCCGGCCGGGCACTACTCTCGCGCCGGTCCCGCACGCGTGATGCTGCCATCCCCGGCGACAAAAAAGCATTCCCCATGCCATGCGCAATTCTCCACCATTGTTGCATCGACGACTTCCGCCTTCACTTTGTCATTGCCGGTGGCGATTTGCAGCGCCCACTCTGCGGCCCGCATGCCAGGCTCTCGGGGGTCGATCGTGGACAGGCCACGGTACTGATAAAGTCCGTATCGAGGTGACGGCAAATCCCACGGGAAACTGGCTAGTTTGACGCACCATTCTCCTTGGCTCCACTCATGAATTGGCAGCCCTGTAATGATCTTCTGAGCGATGGCCCCGCAATCCGCTACGCGTCCGTTGCGAATCCATGTGGCGCTGCCGAACAGAATTGAGAAAAGTACGACACCTGTAGCGAACATGAATCTTCTATCCCCGACCACTCGCTTCATGAGTACGCTCAGCGCAAGCGCGTACAGTGCGGAAGGGAGGTACAAATAAGTCTCCGATGGGTGCGCTGTGAATGCGAGGATTGGTACGAGCGCAAAGATGCTTCCCACCGCAAGAAGAAGGATCTTCGGCCACTCAGTGAGCGCTAGCTTCTGACGAAACGTAGCCGAACGGGCCGCGAGCAATGTAGCGACTGCAAGCACCGCCAGACCGGAGCCCAATAGCAGGTACTGCAGGGACGGGCTGATCTTCAGTTCAGAAGGAAGAGGTGTTCCGAAAAGGGTGTTTGCGAGAACAGAATCTAGAGGCAGGATTACAGCCCCAGTGGACATGACCAGATTTCTGAAGAAGCACCACAAAGGCACCAAGGTCACCGTCTGGTGGGTAACCAGAATCCGCGGGGTGGCAAAAAATAGCAGGGTGATCACGGTTCCTCCGCCCAGGGTGTAAAGGTAACTGCGCGGCAACGGTCGATTGCGCATCCACCAGATGAATAAGTAGCTGTAAATGAGACCGTAAACAGCAATGGTGGGTTCATATGTGAAGAGTCCCAGGAGTGCGCAACCCATGGATGCGATCAGCTGGGGCAATGATCCACACGTGCTGTGTAAGGACTGGAGAAACAATAAGAAAGAAGCCAGAAGCAGGGCATAGGCGGCGGTGTTGGTCCATGTAGCGCCGGCGACAGCTTGGTTTGCGAGGGGATGAATGCCGAACAACAAGGAGGCGGCCAAAGCGGTCGCTCGGCTTCCGAACAACAGCCAACCGATGCCGTACGTCATCATCACGGCGATGAGATGAAATGCGATGTTCCGCATCCGAAATGTCATCGCACTCCTGCCTCCCCAATGCCATGTGACATACACGAGTGCCCGGTTCAACGGCCGATATTTGGTTGTGCCAAAGTGTGCGCTGGTAAATATGCGGGACGGATCACGTGCGTCCTCGAAAGCGGCCCGGTGAACCTCGGCAAAATCGTCATACCCACAAAAATTCGCGGTTGCGAGGTTGGAGTAGACTATTAGGGTCGCCGTTACGGCCATCAGGATTGTGATTGCATGTCGAAGCACGCGGATCACCTTATGATTGTGGGCGGGGCTTGCCGTGCCAGCGAGCGTACTTGCCGAGCCGGGTTCCCCGCAACCAAAGTGTTGGCGGGCACGTCGCTCATCACGACTGAGCCCATCGATACAATGCTGTTATCACCGATGGTAACCCCCGGGTAGATGATCGCTCCTGTCCCTATCCACACATTATTTCCGATGCTGATTGGCCGCACTTCATCGGAATCGGCTGGCTTACCGGCAAGCCGTCGGCCCGGGTCGCTCGGATGGCCAGGTGTGTCAAACATTTGCGTCCCCCCCGCGATGCGACAATGGTTGCCTATCGTGATCTGTTTGCCGATTACGCAAGAAACATTATGGCCAAGGCCCGTGTGATCACCGATGATCAACGTGGGATGGTCCGCGTAGCGCGCCGCGAAGAAAAAGTTGCATCTGCCGTCGATCGTGACATCGTCGCCGATTATGATCTCGCCCTTACCTTGGACCCAATGAAGGAACACCCCCGTATGGAAATTGCGCCCATACCTAGTGCAGTAAGCCTTGAAAAGCGGCTCGCAGCAAAGCACGCGGATCAGGAAGTAGAAGATTTGCCGCACGCCCAGCAAGAACACGAGCACTGGCAACGTAATCAGGCGCGGCGCCGGAACGCTAAGGTGCATAATGAACCCGTGCAGCCGCCGCGCCGAGCGTGCCGCCCAATGATCTGAAATCGCAAGAAACCGACGCCAATTCATCTTGTGTTCATGCTACCGCACAACGGTGGAGGCGCGGCGTACCTGAACTAAACGACCTCAAGATTCGTGCACGTCGCGCCCAAGAACGGTTCCGCGGAGTCGGGTACCGCCAGATAGCCGTGAAACGGGACCGCAACTTGTCGGAATCCTTGTTCCCTCAGAGTTGCCATCCGGAACAAGCTTAGGTTGGGGGCGTGCACAACAGTTGGTCGGTTGGCACCGGCGGACCATCTGTCCGCAATCGTTAGAACAAGATTCCGAAGTAATTCTGGTCGGTCAACGGGAAGCCAGACCGAGTCGGTTGTGAGCACGTGATCGATGCCTCGCGAGCCAACAAGCTCCGTACACACCGACCACGCCGCCGCGCGCGGTCCGTCCTTCCCGCGGTGCAACAGCATATAGCGTCCACGCGGATCGTGCAAGTAGTGTCTTAGCTGCAGCTCGGTCGGATCACTCCAAATGATATTTTCGCCCAGGCTTAGGGAATCAATAGTCTTTCGGAGCGCTGGACCAATTTCTGAGGGCGCCACCAACCGCCATGGCCTTTGTGCATTCTGCTTGGCCATGAACCCGACCAGAGGATATTCGCCAATGGGGCAAAGCTGATAGCCAGCCGCCGGGTAGGCCCGTTCAAGCACTTGCTGCCCGGCCGACGTCGCTTGGGCAAACGTAATTACCGGAGTTCCAAATCGGCGAACCGCAGTTAGTAGGTTCCGATACAAGCCCGCCGCGACGCCTTGATTCCGCCATCGAGGGAGCACGGCAACGAATGAGACTACCAATACGTCATGCGTTGCTGCTCTGAATCTCATTCTCCGGTGCATCGAGGCCGCGAATCCGACCGGTGTTGAGCCATCTAGTGCCACCACCGCAGGGGCTGGCCACGGCCCTGGAAAACCGAGTTGCCAGGAAACATACTCCTGACTGTAATGGAGGGTGGGAATTGGCCATGACGCAGACAGGATCCTCGCCGCGTCTAAAGCGACTCGCGCCCCCTCAACTAATCGGAATTCGATGGTCATCTAACAGGTCTGCCGGAACTCCGGAGCGTGTCGCATCGCCTCTGGCCACCTTTCCGGGTCAGACCCATGTTGTTGAAGAAATGCGTAAACCCACCGCTCTAAGCCGAAAGCTACGCAAGCGCTGTGCATAAATCCGGCACCTTCCACATCGGTGTGAAACGCTCGGCCAAAGAAATCCGAATGATAGTTGTGAGAACCCACCGCTAGGCGTTCGCCCCTCGGAAGGATCAGCGACACCTCATACTTCGAATCAGAACTCAATTGAAAATAGGTCTTCGATACAGCATCGGGAGCAATGAAGAACGGATCGCTGGCAGTACGAATCTCACCGGCCAACTCATGCGAGTCCAGAAACTCGGACATCATTGCGATGGACTGTTCACGCTGTTCCAGCACAGACTCTCTCCGCCCCAAAAACACGATCTCTCGCATTGTGAAATCCCACAGTCGCCGTAAGTCGGAGAGGTTAGAGGATTCGTAACGGAAGCACTTCCCACAAACGCTGTATGCAACTCCCAAATTCGGCAACGTCTGATCCCGATGAAGGTGATAAACGTGATAGCACACAGCCGGCGACAGGCAAGCCTCGGGTTGATCCATGTCGGCGAGGGCGGCGGCATCGACATCCTCAGCTGTCTGATGCCTGGCACGGAAGTTGTCGATCACCATCGCATCTTCACGGAGATGCGTGGCGAATGTGACATTGTGTGGGAAGGACCGGAAATAATCGCAACGCGCCAGCGTTCTCGATGGAATCAAAGTGGGAGTGCGCAAGGACTTCGCATTCCACGTCCGACCGAAGTCGGCGAAAACGCGGTCAAAATAGTTGAACAGGAGCAGAGGCGTCCCGCTGAGTGCGACCTGCCCGACACCAAGGAAATCAATCCCTTCCGCTGAAACTCCTTCGCGGAATCTGGCTGATGAAGACGTTTTGCTGGCGAAGAGGACCTTGCGCTGAAGGCTGCGAAGTGCTCGCGTGATCCGGGCGCTGAGATCGCGGACCAAGGCCTCCAACGCAGGTGCCTCATCCTCCGGAGCATCGAAATGAATCACATCCCCCTGATTGGAAAAGCGCAAGTTCGATATCGACTGCGACAGGAACGCCGCTTGTTTGCGGATTTCTTCTTGCGCCATCTCGCTCGCTGCAACTTTCAACCGAACCGATATTCTGTTCATGCGAACGTTAGGCCTCCTTCACTTCGGTGATGAGCGCGCAAATGTCAAGCGGTCGGCGGGCCAAGATAAAGCGTTCATCCGGTATCGTCACCTCGAACCGCGCTTCCAGTTCCATCAGGAGCGGGAGAGCTTGCACCGAAGTGACACCTGCATCATAGAAATCTTGCTCCGGATCAAGATCCTTTACACCGCCCACTTCGCGAATGACTTCCAAAACCGCCGATAGATATTCAGAACTAACCATGTCCACCCTTTGCACGTTCCCGAACACAACTCTTTGGCAATTGTGACACAAAACATTGTATGCAAGCGTACTAGCGCACAGGCGTTAGCGCGGCTTCGTCACGTCCTGTCTGCCGGTTTCACGAGGTGGCCACCCTTCTTCCTGTCATTCTGAACCGCGGACGAGGCGCTAGGGTAGGACTTCTGGACTGTCGAACCATCGAAGCGCTTCACCGGAAACCCGGCCGCCGCGGAGTTGGTCGACCGCGAGAAACCCATTGGGACATCGCGCTCCTCGAGCAAGGGCACTTCGCTCAGGATATGGGCGAGCATCGCGGGCACGTTGCCGGCGCCCGCAGACATGCCGAACTGCTTGCCGCGGAACGAATCAAGGTAACCTCCTCCGCACGGAACCGGATGAGTTGAACACGATGGCAAGACATCTGCAAGGTTGGTGGTCCGGCCATCCGCGTAAG
>JAJFUV010000116.1 GCA_021372245.1 Terriglobales bacterium | reverse complement strand
GCCATCGCGGACACCGACATCGTTGCCAGCGCACCGAACGTTGCCGTGATCAGCTACAAGTATTGGAAGCGCGAATTTGGTGGAGAGCCGTCGGTAGTCGGCAGGGAGATCAGTCTCAACCGGGTGCCCTTCACGATCGTGGGCATCGCTCCGGCGGAGTTCTTCGGCGTCGACTCGGCGCATCCGGCAGACGTCTGGATCCCCTTGCGCGACGTTCGCGATCTGCAGCCCTGGGGTCTGCGACTACCGTCCGGCAAAAAGGTCTGGGGCAACCGGCAATGGTGGTGGTGCATGATGATTGGGCGCCTGAAGCCGGGTCAGACTGAACAACAGGCCTTGCCGCAAACGAACGCGCTGTTTCAAAGCGTGATCACGGCCGGCGTGGTCCCGCCGCCGCGTCCCGCACAGGTCCCGTCTCTCGTGCTTGCGCCTGCTGGCCGGGGGCTAGAGAGTCTGCGGGCGTACCTTTCTAGTCCGTTGCGGATGCTAATGACCGCGGTGGCGTTGGTGTTGCTGATAGCCTGCGCAAATGTCGCAACATTGCTGGTGGCACGCGCGCGCTCGCGGCAGCGGGAGATAGGCATACGATTGGCCGTCGGGGCATCGCGTGGACGCCTGGTCCGGCAATTGCTAACCGAAAGTGTGCTGTTGTCGTTCGTGGGCGGTCTGTTCGGGCTGTTGCTGGCGCATTGGGGCAGTCGCGCACTGCTTTTGATGCTGCCGTTGGGACCTGGCGGTGCGGACTCCCTGGCGCTGGATGTCCGGCTGGATGCGATGGTACTGACTTTCAGCGTCGCCGTGTCCGTCGCGACCGGTCTGCTGTTTGGACTGGCACCGGCCCTGAGAGCCACACGCGCGGATTTGGCTTCGCGGCTGCGTGAAACCGCCACGAACACGACTTCACGCCTGACACTGGGACGCGCGCTCATCGCCGTTCAGGTGGCCCTATCGTGCGCGCTTCTGTACAGCGCAGGACTTTTCACGCGGACACTGCGGAACCTCGAAAGTATCGACCTGGGCTTCCGCGGCGACAACATCGTCCTCTTCCAGGTGGACCCGGCACGCAACGGATACAACAAGCAGAATGAGCGGGAACTCTACCGCCGAGCCGCCGAAAGGCTGCGAACACTCCCTGGCGTGCGCTCGGTTTCGTTCTCCGGGTTGGCACTGCTGTCGGGAATGCACAACATGTCGACCATCTCGACGGACTCCGGCACGGAACTGTCCGAGCCGGCGCGGACGGTGTACTGGAATATAGTCGGCCCGGAATTCTTCCAGACCATGGGCATCCCCATCAACATAGGGCGCGGCATGGACTGGCACGATTTCGATGCCGGGCGAAAACTCGTGGTGGTGAGCGAGTCCTTCGCAAAACAGTTCTATCCCAACGAGAATCCGGTTGGCCACCGGCTGAACCGCGGCAAACGCTTTGATCCGGCCGAATCGTTCGAAATCGCCGGCGTCGCGCGTGACGCCAGGTACACCGACCTGCGCGAAGAGCCGAAGGCGCAGCTCTATTTCCTTTACGAAGAGTCGTGCCCCATGTTTTTCGAAATCCGTGTTTCGGGCAACCTCGCAGCTATGACGGCGGCGGTTCGGGATGCCATGCGCGAAATCGATCCCGCTCTTCCGCTGATTCGCATGCGTTCGCAACGCGCGGTGATGGAAGACGCCATGCAGCGCGAGCGCCTGTTTGCACGCCTCGGCGGTATGTTCGGAGTTTTGGCGCTGGCGCTGGTGGCGATCGGACTATATGGAACGCTCTCTTATTCGGTGGCGCGCCGATCGAGCGAGATCGGGATTCGCTTGGCGCTGGGTGCCGGACGCGGGCATGTGCTATGGATGATTCTGCGCGAGTCGCTAACCATGGCCGGTGTTGGCGCGGTAGTGGGACTTCCTTTGGCTTTCATGATGTCGCGCTGGATACGGAGCGTACTTTATGACGTGAAGCCCAACGATACGGTGACGATCATGGCCACGGTTGTTGTACTGGCGCTGGTGGCGGCAGCGGCAGGCTTCGTTCCAGCCAATCGGGCCTCGCGAATCGAACCGGTGGAAGCGTTGCGGTGCGATTGATCCGCGCTAACGTAGTCCGTGCTGGCGCATTTTCTCACGCAGGAAGACGGCTGATTCGGCGATGTCCTGCGCGCCCACGAGCGGGTCCGCGCCGTCCTCAATCGAGACCCAGCCGTCGAAGCCGACGCTCTTCAGCGTCGAGAAGATGCGGTCGTAATCGTTGAGGCCCTTGCCTACAACGCCGTGCTGCAGGATGCCGGCGTATCCAGTGTTGGGATTGGCGTCGATCTTCACCAGGTCTTCCAGCGTGCCGCCCTCGAAGTACCGGTCGCTCGCGTGCATGGACACGACGCGGTGCTTGACGGCGTCCAGCAGTGCGATCGGATCCTCGCCGCAGATCACGGAATTGGACGGATCGAAGTTCACGCCGAAATTGGGATGCGTTCCGATGGCGTCCAGCAGTTCGAGAAAAATCTCGCGGTGCTGTGCGAATTCAGGGAAACTCCAGAAAGTGTCCTTGTAGTGGTTTTCGAGAATAAGCGTGACGCCGTTCTTTTCGGCTTCGGGAAGAAGCGCGTGGATGCACTCCGCTACCCATCGAACGCCGTCCGCGCGCGAGACTTCGGGGCGGCGCTGCCCGCTCAATACGCGCAGGTACTTCACACCCAGCATGGGGCAGGCGCGGATGGCCACCTTCTCCGCCTCCACCTCGGCGGCGCGCCCTTCGGCGTCCGGCTTGGTGAAGTCCGGCGAATAGCACATCATCGGGATGGAGCGCTTCTGGTCCTCGGCACGGCGGCGTATGCGCTCCATCTCGACCGGATTCTCGTGCGGCGTAAACGGCCAGTAGAACTCGTAGCCGTCCACATCGAATCCCGCGGCCATGTCGAGCCAGTCGTCCACGCTCATCTCATGGGTCACGCACATGGCGTGAAGGAAGCACTTGGGGAATGCGGCTAGTGGCACGGATCAGTCTCCGTTCGGCGTAATCACGGTCTTCACGAACTCACCCGATTGCATTGCTTCGAAGCACTCCCGCCATTCGGCGAGCGCGCCCACGCGCCCGATCACCGGATCGAGGTTGATCTGGCCGGAAGCGATCATCGAAATGACGCGCTCCCAAATGGGCCAGTTGTGCGAGAAGCTGCCCTGGATGGTGACGTTCTTCTGCACCGCCGGATCGAGTGAGAAGTTCATCGGCTGCGGACCCCAGCCCACTTTCACGATCTGGCCCGCCGGCCGGACCGCTTGCATGGCAAGCTGCAGCGTGGAGGAATGACCGGCTGCGTCGATCACGACGTCGACGCCCAGGCCGTCGCCGAGGTTCTTGATGAAGTCGGCTACGCCGCTATCGAGTGTCTCATCCGCGCCCAGCGCGCGCGCCGCCAGGAACCGCCGCGCATCGGCGGGAAGGCCCGCCACTATCAGATGTCCGGCGCCGCTCAACTTCGCCATCACGGCGCAGAGAAGGCCGATGGGACCGGGACCGATCACCAGCACGTTGTCGCCCGGCCGCACGCGCGCGTTCATGCAGACGGCGTTGTAGGCGACGCAACAAGGTTCGGTCAGCGCGGCCTTCACGAAGCTGAGGGAATCCGGCAACCGGTGCAGGCAGCGCTGCGGCACGCGCGCGTAGTGCGTCATGGCACCGTCCACTCCGTAGCCGAAGCCTCGTCGAGATGGGTCCAGGTTGTAAAGGCCGCGTCTCGAATAGGGAGAAGTTTCGTCGATGACGGCGGCGGTTTCGCTCACCACGCGGTCGCCTGGCTTGAACGCTTTGACACGCGCGCCACACTCGGCCACGGTGCCGCAGAATTCGTGTCCCAGGATACAGGGGTAATTTACCGCCCAACTCGCGCTGCCTTTCCACTGGTGTAGGTCGCTGCCGCAGACGCTGACCGCACCCACCTTCAGCAGCACATCGTCTTCGCCGATCTGGGGCACCGGCACCTCGCGCAGCTCTACGCTGAACGGTTCGCGCGCGTAGTTCACCACCGCGGGCATCAGGGCTTTCATGAATGGCGTTCCTTTCCGATGGGTACGTCTCCGAAAGAATGGACCTTCTCGCAGATCAACCTCAGCACCTTCTCGACGTCGCCGCCGGCGGTACGGAACGAACTGGCGTCGATGGCCAGCGGCGCGCCCACCACCACGAGCGGCGCTCCGTAGCGGGGCGTGTCGATGGCCTGGTCGATGGTGAGCCCGCCGACGGCCTGCACCGGCACGTTCACGGCCTCGACGATTTCGCGCAGCCGGTCGAGCGGCGTGGGGGGATGAAGGCCCCGCTCGCGCTGCACGTTGCGCATGTCGTAGCCGATGTGGTGGATGACGTAGTCGCAGCCCAGTTCTTCAAGCCGCCGCGCGCCGTCGACCGGATCGGGCATGGCCATGTTGTCGCCCATCACCTTGACCCCGAAGTCGCGCCCGGCCTTCACCACCAGCTCCACGGTTTCCGAGTGCGCCTGCCCCATCACCACCACCATGCTGGCACCGGCCTTGGCCATGATCTCGGCTTCCAGCCAGCCGCCGTCCATGGTCTTGAGGTCGGCGACGACGGGCACCTCCGGCCACCGGGCTTTCAATTCGCGCACGCCGTGCATGCCGTGCGCGATGATGAGCGGCGTTCCGGCTTCGAGCCAGTCGATGCCCGCGCGCACGGCCATGGCCGCGGTGCGGACGGCTTCGTCGATGCCGGTAAGATCGAGCGAGATCTGGACGGTCGGTTTCACAAGGCCATTATATAGGGACGCCGTTCTCCCGCAGTTTTCGTTAAGTTGAGGGCGTGGGATAATTGAAGCGGACCCGCCGGGCGGGCAGCCGCTCGGCAACGAGAGGAAAGTCCGGTCTCCATAGGGCAGCGTGCCGGCTAACGGCCGGGGGGATTCGCTCAAAGCGGATTTCACGGAAAGCGCCACAGAAAATATACCGCCGCGCGTGGCGCAAGCCGGGCGCGGTAAGGGTGAAATGGTGCGGTAAGAGCGCACCGCGGCCGGAGTAATCCGGACGGCAGGGCAAGCCCCACGCGGAGCAAGACCAAATAGGGGAGGAGGAGCGGCCCGCTCCGTTCAACTTCCGGGTAGGTCGCTAGAGCCGTTCAGTAATGGGCGGCCCAGAGGAATGGCTGCCGCCTCCAAAAGAGGCACAGAAACCGGCTTATAGCCCGGCGGGTACAAAACCAACCTTCTCCCATGCGAGCGGACCGCTCACGCGGATCAGCTCTTCTTGGACGTGACGGCGGAGAACGCCGACACCTTCTGGGTCACACGTTTGCTACCGCAGTGTGGGCACACCGCGACGCCCTTATCGAGATCCGCGATGTGCAGCACCTGGGTGGATTCCTTGCCGCAATCCTGACAGAAAAAGACGTAGTAAGGCATGACCTGCGCCTCCTGGCCTTGTACTCTCCGCCCATATAGTAGCGCGACTGGCCAGTGGAGGGAACCGTGGCAGGGTGTGGTATCTTGTGATCAATCAGAGAGGCTCCTATCCTTGTTGGCCGTGCGTACGCGTGCAGTGTCGCCGTCACATCAGGGGGAGACAGAGGAGGGGACATGGTCAAGACAACTGAAATTGCGCCGGAAATCTACCGCATTTCCGTTTTCGCGCCGGAGATCAACCTGGAGTTCAGTCATTTCCTGGTCAGGGACGATGAACCGTTGTTATTCCATGCGGGACTGCGAGGAATGTTCTCCGCGCTCCGGGACGAGGTCTCGCGCCTGATCGACGTCTCGAAGCTCCGGCACGTCGGCTTCAGCCACTTCGAGTCGGACGAGTGCGGGGCCCTGAACCACTGGCTGGAACTCGCCCCGGCGGCCCAGCCTGTCTGCGGGCTGGTTGGCGCCCTGGTCAGCGTCAATGATTTCTCAATGCGCCCAGCCCGCGCATTGACGGTTGACGACACGCTGCCAACGGGACGCTATACGTTCCGCTTCCTTCCCACGCCGCACGTTCCGCACGGATGGGATGCGGGCGTCCTGTTCGAGGAAACCGGGCGCACCCTGTTCTGCTCGGATCTCTTCCATCAATGGGCTCTCAGGGAACCGGCAACCACGGATAGCATCATTGAAAGAAGCCGGGAAGCGTTGCTCCAATCGGAGGCGGGACCGTTCGCCAACTACGTGCCCTACACGCATCACACCGGCCGGATTCTGGAATCCTTGGCCGAGCGCCAACCGAAGATGCTGGCGGTCATGCACGGTTCCTGTTACGCCGGCGACGGAGCGAGGGCGCTCCGCGATCTGGCCGCCGTCATGCGCGACGTGCTCGGCCCCAAGACGTAAGATTGGTGAGTAATCTTAGGCGAGCTTGCGGGCGGCCCTGGGGTAGTATCCTGAGAACAAGCGCCAGCCGCTTTTCCGTATGAAACTCCAGGGCATCTTCACGCCGATTGCGACTCCGTTCGACTCGGAAGGGAACCTTTACAAGTCGAAGGTCAAACACAACGTCGAAAAGTGGAACCACGTAGCGCTCTCGGGTTACCTGGTGTGCGGCTCGACGGGCGAGAGCGTCTACCTTACAACCGAAGAGAAGGTTCAGCTTTGGGAATGGGTGGCCGAGTACGCCGCGCCGGAGAAACTCCTGCTGGCGGGCGCGGCCGTCGAGAGCGTGCGTGAAACCGTGGCGCTTACCCACCGGGCCGCGGACATCGGCTACAAAGCAGCCGTTGTAAGCACGCCGCGCTACTACGTGAACCTGATCGACCGCAGCGAAACGCAGACGCTCTATTTCCACGCCGTGGCCGATCAATCGCCCGTCCCCCTCGTCATCTGCAACGAGCCGCAGGAGACCGGAATCGATCTTCCCGCCGAAACTGTCGCCGCACTCGCCGAGCACCCCAACATCGCCGCCATCGTGGAAGGATCAAGCAACGTTGAAAAGATCGCTCAGATGCTGCGAATGGGGAAGCCCGGCTTCCAGGTGCTGGCGGGGTCGTCGACGGCGTTCGCGGCATCGCTGGCTGCGGGGGCCGTGGGCGCCATGCCTGCCATTGCGAACGCCGCACCGTACGCCGCCGTCGCTGTGTGGGAAGCGCACCGCGCGCGCGAATTCGACGCCGCCATGGACTGGCAACACCGCATGGAGCGCGCCGCCATGCTGGTTACGGCCACATACGGCGTCCCTGGGCTGAAGCACGCCATGGACTTGCAGGGCTTCTATGGTGGTCCGCCGCGGCTGCCGCTGGTGCCGCCTCCGCCCGCGGCCCGGCATGAAATAGAAGAGGCGTTCAAGCTCCTCACCGGGGCCTGAACGCCTCTGTTCGAATCTCTTACTTAACAGCCGCCGCTTACAGCTTGCCGGCAGCGTACTTCTTGGCCATCTCACTAATCGGGATGGGCTGATAGTCGCCAGCGTGGCCGGCCTGCCCGAACTGCGTCATGCGGAGGGCGACGACCTTCTTCATGGCCTCGCGCGCGGGCTTCAGGTAATCACGCGGATCGAACTTCTCGGGCGTCTCCATCAGCACCTTACGGATGGCGCCGGTCATGGCCAGGCGGTTGTCGGTGTCGACGTTGACTTTGCGGACGCCGTTCTTGATGCCGAGCTGGATCTCTTCCACCGGCACGCCGAAGGTCGGGCGCAGCTTGCCGCCGTACTTGTTGATGATGTCCTGCAGATCCTGCGGCACGCTTGAGGAGCCGTGCATTACAAGGTGGGTGGTCTTCAGGCGGTTGTGGATTTCGATGAGGCGGTCCATCTTCAGGACTTCGCCGGTCGGTTTGCGGGTGAACTTATAAGCGCCGTGGCTGGTGCCGATGGCGATCGCCAGCGCATCCAGGCCGGTCTGCTTCACGAACTCTTCGGCCTGCTCGGGATCGGTGACGTGGCTCAGAGCGTCAACACCGGCGCCGTGGCCGTCTTCGATGCCACCCAGCACGCCGATCTCGCCTTCCACGGTCACACCCTTCGCGTGGGCCATCTCGACCACTTCACGGGTGGCTTTCACGTTGTAATCGAACGTGGAGGGCGTCTTGCCGTCGGGCATCAGGGATCCGTCCATCATGACGCTGGTGAAACCCATCTCGATGGCGGATTTGCAGGTCTCGACGCTATTGCCGTGGTCCAGGTGCAACGCCACAGGAATCTCCGGGTAGACCTCGGTGGCCGCCAGCATGAGGTGATACAGGAAACGGTCGTTCGAATAAGCGCGAGCGCCGCGGCTGGCCTGGATAACCACCGGCGACTTGGTCTCGCGGGCGGCCTCCATGATGGCCTGAATCTGCTCCATATTGTTGACGTTAAAAGCGCCAACCCCGTAGCCGCCCTTGGCGGCCTCGTCCAGGAGTTGTCGCATGGAAACCATTGGCATGAGTGAATCTCCTTCGAGGAAACTAAGCTTTTACTCGAGGCGTCACGGACCGGGTCGAGTAAATTTCATCGTATCACGCGGGGTAAGCAGCGCGTTGACCCGCGCGGAACGGTCCCGTACAATGAAGCTGTAGGAAGGCGGGCGGGAGTAACTCAATGGTAGAGTCACAGCCCTCCAAGCTGTTGGTTGCGGGTTCGATTCCCGTCTCCCGCTCCAAAGTCCCCCTTCCGGCCGAGTGCCTGACAGGGCTGGCGTAGCTCAGTTGGTAGAGCATCTGATTTGTAATCAGAGGGTCGGGGGTTCAAGCCCCTCCGCCAGCTCCATTTTTTCAATAACTTACAAGCTGATAAGGTAGCAAGTGAGCCAGCAACCGGGCTCAGAATCGCGTCCATTCTCTCCGCAGCTTCCCTCCTAAGGTTCGGCTCACGCGATCCTATTGTTTGCCAAATCTCAGGCGGCGGCCCACAATCATTTTCACCAGCCAATGGTCGGTGCCGGCAGTCAACCCGACACCGGCGGCGAAGTTGAATTCCCAGTTGGGGCCGAGATTCAGATCGAGCGCCGGCATTATCGCCTGTTGCTGGTCGCGCAACGGGTCGAAGCCCGTGACGGAGCCTAGCGCACCGTAGTATTCGAAGCCGACGTTGACCTTCTTGGTGAGGTCGTAGCCGACTTTGGCGTTCGGAGCGAACTCAACACCCTTGTTTACGCTCAGACCGTGGAAGGAACGGTCCAGCGTCGGATTGAAGCAGATATACCAGCGGTCCAGTTGCTTATCTATGATGGGCCGAATCTCCAGGGTCCAGGTATCCGGGGAGTAGCTTCGACGCTGGTAACCAATCTCGGTGGAAAGGCTGACGCCCACCGGCCAATGCCACTTCTCCGGAATCCGGACGCGCGGACGGAGATGGCTTCCCACCCATTGATACCCCTCACTCGCCCGGTAGCTCGTGAAAACGTAGAGCCCGGTCTCGAACCAGGTGGTCAATCCCTGTGTGATTTCGAAGGTTTCATGCAGTGCGTGATTGTCCGGGCGGACTCCGTCGGATTCGGCCTTCGATCCCTGGAATGTGAAGTTCGAATGCAACTCCACCATCGTGCGGCCGGGAGGAACAGTCTCGCTGCCGTAGACCTGCACTTCATAATTGCCCTGGGCACACACAATGCCCACCGGAAGCAGGAAAACCAGAACTGCTAATGCGCTCGGGAAGCTGGCCATTGCGACTATGCGCCTGGGGCGAATCACAAGGACACCTCGTGACCCAACCGCACCCCCTCCATCTACACGATAATGCCATACGCCCCTTTATCAACTCAGTGATAGTCGTTGGCCGGCATGGCGTCGCCCTGCGTCTGGGCTTGTGAGATGAGTCTTTTGAGGACTTCCCACATCTATGTTGGGGTACGCATCTCTGGACAGGGGAGCCGCCGCGAAATGGAACGCAAGAAGGCCACCGATTACCCACAGGCGCTTCTGGACCTGTTCGATCGCTATGTCCATGGCGACATCGGCCGGCGCGAATTCCTGGATGGCGCGAACCGGTTCGCGGCCGGCGGCGTGACTGCTACGGCTATATGGGAGAGCCTTCGCCCTAATTACGCATGGGCGCAACAGGTTGCCACGGACGACAACCGGATCACGACCGGGCGTGCAACCGTGCCCTCGCCACAAGGTAATCGAGAGATCCGCGGATACCTCGTGAGGCCGGCTAAACACAGCGGCAAGTTGCCGGCAGTGCTTGTCGTGCACGAGAACCGCGGCCTGAATCCCTACATTGAAGATGTGGCGCGACGTCTGGGCGTGGCGAATTTCCTCGCTTTCGCGCCGGACGGACTGTCGAGCGCCGGTGGCTATCCGGGCGATGACGAGAAAGGCGCTCAACTCTTCCGGCAGGTCGACAGGCAGAAGATGACCGAGGACTTCCTGGCGGCGGCGTACTGGCTGAAAGCGCGTCCGGATTGCACTGGCAAAGCCGGCGTGGTGGGTTTCTGCTTTGGCGGCGGCATCGCCAATACCCTGGCGGTTCGGATGGGCTCCGGCCTCGCGGCAGCCGTCGCATTCTATGGAGCACAGCCTCCGGCCGAAGATGTCGTCAGGATCAAGGCACTGCTGTTGCTTCACTATGCGTCCCTCGATACGCGCATCAACGCGGGTTGGCCGGCTTATCAGGAGGCGCTCAAAGCCAACCATGTGACCTTCACCACGCACATGTACGAGGGCGTAAACCACGGCTTCCATAACGACACGACGCCACGTTACGACGAGGCAGCCGCCAAGCTCGCATGGCGGCGTACTCTTGATTTCTTCAACAAGCACTTGAGGTGATGATGCCGATGCGGCGCTCGAGCCCGGCTCGCTGTGATTCGGCATCGGGTATGATCGGCCGGCAATCCTAGATGGAGGGCTCTGTGGCTAGGGATCTGTCTGAAGTGCACGGGCAACTGGGAAGCCTGTTCCCATCGCCGAAAACAAAACTGGATTGGGACCGTCTCCGCCTGAACCGGGACCAGGTGGACTTTTATCGGGATCAGGGCTATCTGGCTGGCGTGAAGGTTCTCGACGAAGCGCAGGTGGACGCCTTGCGCGAGCAGTTGACTCGGCTCATGGACCCCGCGCACCCAGGGCACTCGCTCTTCTATGAATTCAACTTGAACGAATCGGGGAATGCGGAAACAGTGCTGTTCCATGCCCTGGGAGCTTGGCGCGTCGAACCTGCGTTTCATGACCTGTTGTGGAACCCTCGATTCCTGGTACCTGCCAGTCAGTTGCTGGGTGGCGCGGTGCGCTTCTGGCATGACCAGTTGTTCTGCAAGCCGGCACGCCATGGTGGAGTGGTCGCTTGGCACCAGGATTACTCCTACTGGACGCGCACGGAGCCGATGGCGCACCTGACGTGCTGGATCGCTTTGGACGACAGCACCTCGGAAAACGGGTGCCTGCACTACGTCCCCGGCAGCCACCGCTGGAATCTTCTCCCTATCACCGGGTTGACGGGCGATATGGACGAAGTCAGGCGCGTTCTCACTGACGAGCAGCGCGCTGCGTTCCGCCCTGTCCCAGTGGAACTCAGGCGCGGAGAATGCAGCTTCCACCATCCGCTCCTGCTCCATGGCTCGTATGAGAACCGCTCCGATCGGGCTCGGCGCGCAACTCTGATCAATGTCTTCCGCGATGGGGTTCGCTCGGCTTCCGACCAGGAGTTGCTCGAGGGTGTACCGCCCATTCCCAAAGGTACTCAGATGGGTGGGCGGTTCTTCCCGCTGTTGTTCGACCACCCGGAAATTGTCTAGGTACGCATGCGTAAACCTGACGATGGCTGCGGCGGGCGGGACCACCTGTCTCCGACCCGCGAGGGCGGCCCCCTTCAGTGAACAAGCCTTGACTCTCAATTCGGCGCGACGAAACGCTTGAACGCGACTCGAATCTCGGCCGGTTGTGCGCCGAACTCCAGTGCTCGCCTCACAATGAGCGATTGGTCGTTACCGTCCTTGGCGATCCAGAGGCCCGCAGGGTCCGCCAGCGCCCAACCCGGCGGCACGTGCAGGAACAGACTCCCTTTGTATCCCTGCGGGCGCTGAGCCCGGATGGTCAGCGTCGCCGTTTCGGAATTCCAGCGGCAGTCCTGGATCTCCGCCTGACCCTGCCGCACGTGCAGATCGGTGGAGAGCAACCAAGGATGTGCCCTCTCCCGCGCGATCCGCAAAACGCGCACCGAAAACGGGGCCACGTCAAAAGACACTGCGCCGCGCTGGACGCCCAAATATCGCTGGTTCCAGAAATCCCATGCCACATAATCGGCGTTCGCTTCCAGACCCAGGTGCTGGAGGTCTACCTTGCGGTGCAGGTTTGTGGAGCCATAGTTGAAGCAGGCCAGTAGATCCCACGTATCCCAGTCGCGGCGGATCTTCAGGTGAAAGAGCTTCGGGTAATCCGGCTCGACGGCTTCAAACAGATCCAGTGGCCTTGCCGCTTCGGTGAAGCGCGGGAACACTCGCTTCACCATCTCGAGCCGCTCGTCCGCCATGCGGGCAATGTCATCACCGAGCATCAGCGGACCGCCGTTGATGCCGAAGATCGTGGTCGTGATCTGAGCATCGGAAACGGCGATCGGCTGGTCAATGGTCATCACGCTCGCCGAATCGTTCAGAAAGAGCTTGCGGTTGGTAAAGAAGTAAAAGGCGAGCGGGTCGGTGCCCTCGCGATGAGAAGTCCAGAAATCCGGTTTGTTGATGACAAAGGTGGCGGGATAGAAACCCTTCCCGGGGCCATCGAGGGCCCGGCCGTCGCCGTAGTCGCACCCGTTGCGGACGGCATTCATCAAGCCGATGGATTGGAAGGTCGGCCCGGTGCTGGCCAGCAGATACGTATCGTCGCCCGCCGCCTCTCGGATCACCCGCAGGCCCTCCCGCCAAGCCTGCGGACCCTGAATCACGGATCGGTCAAAGTAACCATCGTTTGGAAAGGCACCCGGAGTTGCACCGGTAGCGGAGTAAAGAAAATCGATCATGAACCAGCGGACACCCCACTTGCGATACGTCGAGAAGACCTCGCGGAGAAATTCCTGCGTCTTTGGGTGCGTGGGGTCCGGCACGTACATCCGGCCGAGCATCGAGGTAGGCACCACCACAGGCTTGCCCTGATAGAGCAGGAAGGCGTCATGGAGGCGCTCCACGTCGCTCTTGAGTTGTTCATTCAACCAGAAGACGCCGGCCCACAACCCCAATTTGTAGTGAAGCGCTTTCAGGTCGGCCACCAGCCGCTCGGGGCCGCTGGGAAAGGAATCATAGTTCCAACGCAGCCAGTTGCCCGTGATGCGGCCGGCCAGATTGCCGAGGCTGACCCAGAGATAGTCGATATCCAGACCCGGGAGGCGCCGCCTGATGGCCTCCGCGTTCCGCCGTACCACGTCTTCATAGCGCTCGACGTTGAATGGGTCGACCCAGGCCCAGCCCACCCAGCCGGCCGGACTCACCGGAGGGATAGGCGGGTGGTAGCGCGACTGCACCCGATCGGCCCACCTGTCCAATGCGGCATACGGATCGCGGCCGATGGAGATCCGAAGCGTCTCTGGGTTGATCGACGCGCCTGGCCGGAGAGTGTACCCGGCCAGGTCGCACCAAGCGCTCAGAAGAACGGTTCCGCGGGCTGGATCCCACCGCATCTCAATGTCGGTTTCGGCCCGGTCGAATGATACAAAGCCGGCAGTCAGGGCCGTCCCGGAATCCGGATCGTAGAGTTCGGTGACTGTCTTGCTCACGCGCGGCCCGGCGCTAGCCAGCCGCAGCGCCCGAGAGTCTCTGTGCCATCCGCTCATCACCAGCGCGACGGTACGCGGCCCCAGACGAAGGCGGCTGAGGGAGTCCATCAAGTCCGCAAGACGGACGCGCCCAATTCTCAGCGGCCGGTCGCCGTTATTGCTCAGCGTCGAGTCGAACTCGATCGCCTGCTGATCCGCCGAGTGGCTAATATGTAGGGTCCACGAGAGGCGAGAGTCTCCGAATCGCAGTTCGATGGCATTGGTTTGGTCTGGTTGCGGTATGGCCTCGGTCGACCAGAGAGTTCGTCCATCGACCTCCACGCCCAACCGGACATTCTCCAGACTGGTTTCCGGCGCAAGCAACGTCCACCGCCTGGTAGCCGGATCAAAACGAAATTGACTCTCCGCGCTCGCTACAGCGAACGAGGCCCACAATGCCACGGCGAGAAGCGACGAGCGTCGCAGATTCGACGACCAAATGGAATGCATGTTATGACTCCTTGGAGTTGTCTGTTGAGCCCCAGAACCCGAGCGTCATGGCCTGCTCCCACGTGCGGCGAGCCTCATCGACTGAACCCGCCACCAGGCTCAGGGCCAAGCCCTGGTGCGGAAGCCGCATGAGGCACTCCAGGTCAGCAGAGGTCGCATCGCCGGCGACGATCAGCGGCTTGCGCTCCAGCACCGTCTTGTAATGACTGACGAGCGACGCTGCCGTCGGACCGTCGTGATCGAGATGAAGTTCGATAGCCCCGAGATCGGTCCTGGCGAGTTGAGCAGTGGGGATGAGGCGCGAAGGGTGCAAGTGCATCAGGCAATGTTCGAACTCGTGCGCGATCCGGCAATCTGCCGGGTAGATGAACTTCTCATACAGGGCCGGCGACAGGACCGCCGCGGCATCCTCCTGCAGCCAGATCATCTTGCCGGGGCACCAAAGGCCCCAGAAGAAGGAGCCTGTGCCGCCCCGGAAGAGCGGCAGGTGTTTGAGCAGGGCGCGGCCGAACGCAATCCAGAAGCCGGTCAGTTGCTCCACTACCGCGTGCACTTCGTCCGGCTCATCGTACATGCGCAGAATGAAACCGTCGCTGCCGTAAAGAGCCGCTAGAAGGTCGGAAATTCCCCTCATCAGCGTGACGCCGACCGGAAAGCGCCCACCGCTCCGGCGCTCGAGTGCCGGAATGAACTCCAACATTTTCGCCACCCACGGATTCGCCTCGGTGAATTCGGGAATAACAGGGTGTTCGGCGAATCCCGGCGGTGGCGTCGAGCGGGTTGAACCGCTTCGGTGATCGGCGATCACGCCGCAGCCCAACGAAGCCTCCAGCCACGGCATGCCACAGAACGGTGTCGCCGCCCAGATCAAGTCCCCGCCAGCGGCCTGATGCTGCTCATACAGCCTGTCGGTGTCGTCGAGGAAGTTCTCGACGACGATATCGTCCGGGGACACCACACCGTTGGGGATGGTCCGCGAGCCTTCAGGATAGCGGTGCAACGGATAGTACGATCCCAGGCAGAATCCGACCAGCGGCCGGTCGTTCGCGCGCTTGAGCCAACTCTTCAGCCGCGCGACCCGCGCATCGAGAGGAACCCACATCGGACCCTCCTATGCAATTTGCGAAACTTTCCCGCTGATGTACTCGAACCGGCTTGGGCTCATAAGCACATCAGGACTCACAGACCGCTACGGCTTCGCGAAGATACGGGCGAAGGCCGCCAGCGTTTCTTCGATGTCCCGCTCTGTGTGAACTGCCGATACATACATACGTCCGTCGGGCACCAGAATGACTCCCTCTTCCATGGCCCGCAACAAAAAACGCTGCAGCCGGCCGGTGTCGTCGGCCAGGGTGTCGCGGTACTCGACTAGATCTTCCCGAGTGGTGAAGTGCAAGGAAAATGCTGCGCCGAAGCCCGTCACCTGAAGGGGAATCGCGTACCTCGCGGCCAATTCCCGCAGTCCGGTGCGGATCTTCTCACCCATCCGGTTGGCGTGCGCCAGCGCCGCGCCGCCGTCGCGCGAAAGCTCTTTCAAGCAAGCACTCGCCCCGGCAAGCGACATGGGATTTCCGTTGAACGAGCCACCGAATACGACTCCCGAGGTGAACATCTGCTCCAGGATTTCCCTTCGCCCCGCCACCACACTCAGTGGAACGCCGCCACCGACCGCCTTGCCGAACGTGGCGCAATCCGGTGTGACACCGAAATGGCTTTGCGCACCACCTAGCGCGATGCGGAATCCCGTAATCACTTCATCGAAGATCAGCAGCGTTCCGTGCTTGCGCGTCAATTCGCGCACCGCCTGCAGGTAGCCTGGGCGCGGCATCAGGCATCCGCTGTTGCACAGCACCGGTTCCATGATGACTGCGGCGACCTTGCCGGCGTGCCGATCAAGCAACCTTTCGAGAACATCGATACGGTTCCACGGCGCGACCACGACATTGTCGGCTGCATTGGACACCTGGCCCCGTGATCCCGGGACCACATGGGGGTTCTCTATCGGCCCCATCTCTTCCATGGAAGGATGGTGACTGTGCAACGCGGTGTCCACCCAGCCGTGGTAGTGACCCTCGAACTTGAGGATCAGCGGCCGGCCGGTGAACGCACGGGCCAGCCGGTGCGCCAATTGCACGGCCTCGGTTCCACTTGAGGTGAACGCAACCCGCTCGGCGCATGGAACGGCCGCCTGGATGAGTTCGGCCACCTGAATTTCAAGCTCGTGCTGCGCACCCAGGTTGTGGACCAGCCCAACCTGCCTCTGCATGGCGGCCACCATCCAGGGGTGGTTATACCCCAGAATATTGGGCCCCCACCCCAATTGGTAGTCGATGTACTCGTTGCCATCCACGTCGGTGAGGCGCGAGCCGCGGCCACTAGTGAAGTAGAGCGGTACGGGCGCCTTGGCACGAACTGGACTACTGACGCCGCCGGCCAACGACCGGCGCGCGCGTTCGAAAAGCTCGCGGGAAGTGTTCCAGTTCCTGCTCATTGGTCTTGTTCGCTCCAGCCTTTGTGAGGAGGCGCCGCCGATTCGCGGATCACCAACTCCGTGGGAACCGTGATCCGGGGCTGCGACTCCCCACCGCCTTGTATCCGCTCGAGCATCACTTCCACCGCCAGCGCCCCCGCAGCTCCGGCATCCACGCGCACGGTGGTCAACGGCCGGCTGGTTTCCCATCCCAGATCGTCGAATCCGATCACGCTGACCTGGCCCGGCACCGCCACACCGGCGAGTTCGAGCGCGTCCATCATGCCGAAAGCCACCAGATCGTTTGTAGCGATGATAGCGGTTGGCAGATGCCCGTCAGCCAGCATCTTCTGCATCACGCGATAGCCCGACATGATCGCCGGCTGCAAGTCCGACTGTTCGAGGAAGATCACCAATTCCGGCTGGTATCGGATGCCGAAACCGGCCAGGGATTGCCAGTACGCAACGTACTTCTCCGTGTTCGGGAACCCCACAAATCCGATCCGGCGGTGGCCCAGATTGTGAAGATACGACATCGCTTGGCGCATGCCGCCGGCATAATCAAAGCCGACAGCGGCGGTGCTGTCGTCTTGGAGAAGGTCTACCAGGACCACGGGCTTCCCGGCAGTGTGCATATTGTCCAGCAACCGGCGGGGCGCGCCCCCTACTACGATGCAGCCTCCAATGTCGCTTCCCACTTCTGATAGTCCATCGGTTGCGGTCTGGAACAGCAACCGGTAACCGCTGTCCTGGCACGCCTTCTGCGCCCCAACGAGAATTCGTGTCACGCCCGGTTCGACGAATTGGAAGATATCTTCCCGGACCACGAATGCCAGAGTCCGGTTTTCGGATCCTGTTGTGGCTTCGATAGGCTTGTGGCGCTCTTTGTACGATTCGACTACGAATGTACCCTTGCCAACACCGCGGACAAGAACGCCTTCCTGTACAAGTGTCTCAATCGCCTGCCGGACCGACGTGCGTGAAGTCCCATATGTCTGGGCCAGTTCGCGCTCCGATGGGAGCTTGTTGCCAGCCCAACCGGAGCCCCTATCGATTTCGGCCAGCAGCAAGGATCTGAGTTGATCCCTGACAGGCTGCAGTGTGCGAGGCTGAACTTTGGCGGACACTTAGTATAGACCGCTCTAGACCATTCTGGTCGGGGAACGTCCCCCTGTCAATAATATTTTCGCTAACTATCTCCGAAATAACAGATTTGTCTTGACTATACCACTATAGACCTACATAATAACCCCAATAGCATTCGAGGTCTACAATGCTCCTCAAGGCTAAGGTGGCACTGATCACTGGCGCTGGTGCAGGAATCGGAGAAGCGACTGCCAAGTTGTTCGCCGCGGAGGGAGCGCACATCGCTATCCTGGACCGCGACGCCGGCGGTGCCGCCTCAGTCGCCGCTGCCATCCGAGCCGCCGGCGGAAGCGCCTTCGCTCAAGCTGGGGACGTCCGCGACGTGGTAGCGATATCCAGCACTATCGACCGGGCCATCGCCGAGTATGGCAGCCTGGACATCCTCATCAACAACGCGGGCATTTACCCCCGCTGTCCGATCCTGACGATGACGGAAGAGGATTGGGACGAGGTCTTGTCCGTGAATCTGAAAGGCGTCTTCCAGTGCACGCGCCTGGCGTTGCCGCATATGATTCCCCGCCGCTCCGGGAAGATCGTCAACATCTCGACGGTTAATTTCCATCTCGGGGCGCCGAACTTCTCGCACTACGTGGCTTCCAAGGGCGGGATCATCGGCTTTACACGGGCCTTGGCAAGGGAGCTCGGCGAACACAACATTCACATCAACGCCATTACACCCGGTGCCGTCCAGACCGAAGCGGAAAAGCGAATTGCCACGCAGGCCCAAGTGGACGCCATCGTAGTCCGGCAGTGCCTGAATCGCCGGATTCTGCCGCTGGACCTCGCGCGAGTGTGCCTCTTCCTGGCCTCCGAGTTGAGCGACGGCATGACTGGCCAGACGCTCAACGTGGACGGCGGAATGGCCATGTACTGACATGTCTTCCCCCCTCGGTGGAATCGCGCTGGTCCTGTTCGCCGGCATCGTCGGCGGCTCCGTACTGGCCCCCATGAAGTTCGTGCGTGGCTGGAAATGGGAGCACACCTGGCTGCTCTATGTGTTCTGTGCTTACTTCTTGTCCCCCTGGTTGATGGCTTTTGCCACCGTGCCGCACCTGGGCGCAGTGTATGTGGCAGGCGACTGGGGCGTCGTGCTTCCGACCGCGCTATTCGGATTCCTCTGGGGCTGTTCGCTGGTGTTCTATGGAGTGGCCTACGATATTGTGGGCCTCTCGCTTACCTCCGGTATCATCCTTGGCGCTTCCGTCGCGCTCGGTTCCCTATTGCCCCTTACAGTGCTGCATACCGAACAGGCAAAATCCGCCAATCCGCTGGCAATCGCAGCCGCCGACACGGTTATGCTCGCAGGCGTGCTGCTGTGTGCATGGGCGGGCGATCTCCGCGAGAAGGTCCAATCCCAAGCCGTGTCCCGGCCCCGCGATCCAAGATTTCGCACCGGCATCCTCATCTGCTTGGCCGCCGGTGTCGTCTCGACGGCTTTCAATATGGCATTGGTTTGGGGCGCGCCGCTGGCCCGTCACGCGGAGAGACTCGGTGCCGATCCGTTTTACGCAGCCAACGCGATCTGGAGCATCTCCGCCAGCGTCGGTTCACTGCCGAGCCTTGCATTGACCATGATTAAGATCGGACGGAACAACAGTTGGCGTGGATACCTCGGCGGAAAAGCCGGCCGCAACATCAGCCTGTGCGTTTTTATGGGTGTCATGTGGATCTGCGGGACGGCGCTTTACGGCTCCGCGGCCGGCATCCTCGGCCCGCTTGGACCGGTCATCGGTTGGCCAATCTACATGTCATCGATGATCCTGGCCAGCAACTTCTGGGGCTGGCTGACGGGCGAGTGGAAGCACGTGAGCGGCAGACCGGTACGGCTCATGTTTCTCGGCATTGGCATTCAGATTCTGGCCATGGTGATATTGGGAAGGCTCCAATGAAACGCGTCGGCATCGGTTATTTGATGCAAGAGTGCAACACCTTCTCGCCGCTCGCGACAGACCTCACAGACTTCGGCTTGCTCATGGGCGACGAACTCGTGGAGCGCTGGCGTGGAACACGCACCGAAGTCGGGGGCTTTCTGGACGTTTTGCGTGGCCGGGATATCGAAGCTGTCCCCATGTTCGCCGGCTGGGCCATCACCAAGGGCCGCATTCTGGCCGGTGAGTTCGCCCGGTTGAAGAAACTTGTAACTTATTCCGCGCGGACGGCCAGCGCCCTGGACGGAATGCTTCTGGCCCTGCACGGGGGCATGTGCGCGGAGGGCGAGGACGATGCCGAGGGCGCATTACTTGAGGCCCTTTGGTCCGTGACCGGTGGCATTCCTATTTGTCTGACCCTGGATCTGCACGCCAACTTGACGGACCGTATCTCGCGCCTGGCTGATGTCGTCATCGGCTACCGCACGTACCCGCACGTTGACATGTACGAAACGGGCACATCCGCGGGGGAGCGGTTGCTGCGCATCCTGGCGGGAGAACCGCGTCCGCGCACCGTGATGCGGAAGCTTCCCATGATCGTTCCGGGCGAAAACATGCAGACCGCCTCGGGTCCGATGGCGGAGATCTGGCGTTACGGCGAACAACTGCAGCGGCCGGAAATTCTCTCATTCTCCGTCTTCGGCGTGCAGGCATGGCTGGACATCGATGAGATGGGCTGCGCAATTGCGACGGTAACGATCGGTGACGAAGGTGAGGCGCGCACGTTTTGCGACGCTGTCGCCCGGCGCTTCTGGGATTTGCGCCGGGAGTTCGACGTTGCCTTGCTGACGCCGGCCGAGGCGATTCGCGAGGCGCTGGCCACAGAGGGCCAGCCCGTGGTGCTCTCGGAGTCCTCCGACAGCCCCACAGCCGGCTCCCCGGGAGACAGTGCCGACATGCTCCGCGCCCTGCTGGAACACGCTCCTGGAGTGCCGTCCGCCGTGTGGCTACGGGACGAAACCGCCGCGGAGCGCGCCTGGCAGGCAGGAATCGGTGCCCGCCTGTCTCTGGAACTCGGCGGCACACACGATCGGGTGAATCGCAGACCTGTCGCTGTGGAGGCGGGAGTGTGTGCCCTCTCTGACGGGCGGTTCGTGATGACCGGGAGCCAGTACACCGGGATGCAGACCACGATGGGCCGCGCCGCCGTCCTTCGTGTGGGCGCCGTCACGGTGTTGGTCGGCAGCCTGCCCGCGCCCAACATCGACCCGGAACTTTACCGCAGTCAGGGCATCGAACCGAGCCAGAAGAAGATCGTCGTCGTGAAGTCGGCCAACGCTTTCCGCGCCGAGTACGGGCCTTTTGCCGCTAAGATGCTCTTGGTGGACACGCCCGGTATCAGTTCAGCCAATCTCCGCTCCGTGCCTTACAAGCGCGTTCCGCGGCCGATCTATCCGCTTGACGAGATGG
>JAJFUV010000064.1 GCA_021372245.1 Terriglobales bacterium | reverse complement strand
AAGAGGGCGCGCCGGGGGCAGGTCGAAGCGTACAACTTATTGGTTTCCCGCTGGGAGAAGCGGATTTACAACTACATTCTCCGGCTGGTGGGGGACCGTGAGGACGCTCTCGACGCGACCCAGGATACGTTTCTCAAAGCGTATCAGAGCCTCGGCAAACTGGAGGACGAGGGGCGTTTCGCTCCCTGGCTGTTCCGTATAGCGCACAACGAAGCGTACTCGCTGCTTCGCAAGCGGCGGCCGGAGGGGGAAATGCCCGCGGACATAGCCGAAGGACCCGAGCGGCCCCGGCTGTATCCGGTCGAATTGAGGTTGGCGGTGAAAGGCGCGCTGGGCAGGTTGAGCGATGACCAGCGCGAGGCCGTGGTGCTGAAGATCTACCAGGGTTTCAAGTTCGAGGAAATGGCCCAGGTTCTTGGCTGCCCGGTCTCGACGGTGAAATCGCGGTTGTACACGGCGCTTGAACTGCTGAAAGCCGAGTTGGCTCCGATTGACGCACGGGGTGTCGAATGAAGTGCACGTCGTTTGATTTGAATGCCTACTATTTCGGCGAGCTGCCCGCGGACGAGCGCCGCGGTGTGGAAGAGCACGTAGCAGCTTGCGCCGCTTGCCGCGCGGAACTCGAGCGGCTGCGGGTAACCCAGACGGCGCTCGCGTCAATCCCGGACGAGGAGATTCCACAGCGCGTCGCCTTCGTCTCCGACAAAATCTTCGAGCCAACTTGGTGGCAGCGTTTGTGGCGTCCCGGTCCGCAGTGGGCACTGGTTTCGGCCGGACTGGTAGCCGCGGCCATCCTGCTTCACGGCTACATGTACCGGCCCGCGGCGGCCCCGGCGCTGGAGGCGCAAGTGATTGAAACGCGCGTCGAGGCGGAGTTGGCGCGGCGGTTGCCGGTAGCGCTGGACGAAGCGGTCGCGCGCCTGGAAGCGCGCCATCAGGTGCAGGTTCGCGAGGCGGTGGCGGCCGTCGAGAAGCGCGCCGAAATCGAGAGGAAGGCGCAGATGGTGGCTTTCGAAGAGAACCTCGACGTGCTGCGCAAGCGCTTCAACGTGATGTACCTGGCCAGCGCCAACATGGGAGGACGCTGATGAAACGCCTGTTTACACTGGCGCTGCTGCTCGGCGGAGCTTTGTGGGTGGGCGCGGCGGACAAGCCGCGCGTCAGCCGGTCGGCTTTGACTCCCCTGGAGAGGTCGTTCGACCGGCGTCTGGATGGATGGAGCGTCGACGAGCCGGTGATGCTGCTCGGCACGACCCGCGGCGTGTATCTGGAAGGATACGGGGCAGTCTTCACAGCGGAGATGAACCTTATGCCCGGCCCAACGATTTCTCCCTTTCAGCCGATCATTCGCAAGGAGAGCATCGTTCGCGTCCATCAAAGAAAGGTGGAGCGGCTGCCGCGGCTGCGCGAGCAGATGAAGGAGATGCTGGTGGCCAGCGCCCAGTCGCTGGATACCGTGCCGCTGGATGAAAAGATCGTCGTCGGGGTTACTCTGTTTCACTATTCCTGGGAAGATGTGAGCGGCGTGCCGGCCCAGATCGTCATGCAGGCGCAACGGCGGTTGCTGCTGGACTACTCGCTCAAGCACATTGATCGCGCCGCGCTCGATGCCGGCATCCGGACCGAGGACCTCTAGTGCCCATGCGCCTCGGCGAGATGCTCATCGAACGGCGGCTCATCGAGCCGGAAGACCTGGACCGGGCGTTGGAGATCCAGAAGGAACGGAGCGAGAAGATCGGCAAGATTCTGGTCGATCTGGGCTTCATCGCCATGCACGATGTGCTGGCCACGCTGTCGGATCAGCTTGCCATCCCCTTGGTCACGATCGAGGCGGCGCCGCCCTCGGATCCCACCCTAGACGAACTGGCACCGCGCTTCCTGCGACAGTCGCGCTGCCTGCCGGTGGAACTCAAGGATTCCACGCTCACCCTCGCCATGGCGGACCCGCTGGACTTCGAAACCATCTCGGCCGTGCGCGGCTTCACGGGTCTGAAGGTCGAGCCGGTGCTGGCCGGCGAGCAGGAAATCCTCGACGCCGTCGACAAGTACTACGGAGAAAGCGAGAAGCAGGAGCAGGAGATTGAAGGCGATGCCGCGGCGGCCAGCGAGGATCTGGAGCACCTGCGCGACATGGCCAGCGAGGCGCCCGTCATCCGCCTGGTGAACGCCATGATCGCCCAGGCGGTGGAGAAGCGCGCCAGCGACATTCACATCGAGCCGTTCGAAAAGGAGTTCCGCGTAAGGTATCGCGTGGACGGCGTGCTCTACCCGCAGGACGCCCCGCCCCGCGAACTGAAGGCCGCTGTCATAAGCCGTGTCAAGCTGATGGCCAAGCTGAACATCGCCGAGCGGCGCCTGCCGCAGGACGGCCGCATCAAGATCAAAATCCTGGGGCGCGAGGTGGACTTGCGCGTTTCCACCCTGCCCACACTGTACGGCGAAAGCGTCGTCATGCGCCTGTTGGACCGTTCGGCAGGCGATTTCTATGACCTGCTCAAACTCGGCTTCGACGACAAGATGCTCCGTCGCATGGAGCACTTCACCTCGCTGCCGCACGGCATCTTCCTCGTCACGGGTCCCACGGGCAGCGGCAAGTCCACCACACTCTATTCGGCGCTCAAGCGCATTAACCAGACCGACAAAAAGATCATCACCATCGAGGACCCGGTCGAGTATCAGATGGACGGTATCAACCAGATCCATGTGAATCCCCAGATCGGGTTGACGTTCGCAAGCGGCCTGCGCCACATCGTGCGCCAGGACCCGGATGTCATCATGGTGGGCGAAATCCGCGACCGCGAAACGGCCGACACCGCCATCCGGGCCGCGCTCACCGGGCACTTCGTCTTCTCGACCCTGCACACCAACGACGCGCCCAGCGCCATCACGCGCCTCACCGACATGGGCGTGGAGAGCTACCTGATCACATCCTCGGTCACGGCGGTGCTTGCGCAGCGGCTGGTGCGGGTGATTTGCCAGAACTGCAAGACCGAGGCGGGCGAGCGCATGACGCCGCTTGGAGAGCGTATCACTACCTACCGCGGAGCCGGCTGCGATCAATGTTACGGTTCCGGCTTCACCGGCCGCGTGGGCATCTTCGAGTTGATGGAGATCGACGACGAAATCCGCAAGCTGATCATGGAGAACGGGGACGCCGTGGCCATCACGGCCGTGGCGCGGCGCAACGGGATGCGCAACCTGCGCGAGGACGGCTGGCTGAAAGTGCGCGAGGGTGTCACGACTCCCGAGGAAGTGATGCGCGTCACCCAGGAATTCTGATGTCAGGCTACTACTTCAAGGCGGTGACTTCGACCGGCGACCTGCGCACAGGCGTTCTGGCGTGCGACACGGAAACCGCGGCCGCCAAGGAACTGCGCCGCCAGGGGCTCACGCCCGTCTACATCGGCTTGGAACCCAAGAAGGGATTCCAGATCAAGCTGCCCAAGTTCGTGCGCGGCAAACGCCGCGACGTCCTCTTTTTCACACAGGAGCTTTCCACGCTGCTCAACGCAGGCGTGCCGCTGGATCGCGCGCTCTCGATTACGAGCGAACTCACCGAGCATGCCAGCTTCCGCTCCATTGTGTTGGATGTGCTCCGCGTGCTCAAGGGCGGCAAGAGCCTGGCCGACAGCCTCGCCACGCATCCGGACTATTTTTCGGACCTGTTTGTGAACATGGTGCGGGCCGGCGAAGCCAGCGGCTCGCTTGGCGTGGTGTTCGAGCGCCTTTCGGAATTCGAGCGCAACCGGGACGAACTGCGCGGCTACATCATCAGTTCGATGATCTACCCGGCGCTGCTCACGATGGTCGGCATTGCCTCGATCGTGATTCTGATGACTTTCGTAGTGCCGAGATTCGCCGCCGTGTTCGAAGAGTCCCGTATGAGGATGCCGCTGCCCACCAAGGTCCTGATCGAGACCAGCCGCGTTGTGCAGACCTATGGATGGATCGCGCTGGCGGCCGTGGCGGCATTGGCCGTGGCTCTCTATTCCTACACCCGGACGCGGGCGGGCCGGCTGTGGTGGGACTCGCTGCGCTTGCGGTTTCCCTTGATCGGCGACGCTTTGCGGAAGGCTGAGACGGCGCGCTTTGCCCGCGCCATGGCCACCCTGATCGCCAACAGCGTCCCCCTGGTGCAGTCCATCGGGATCGCAGGCGCCATCCTCAACAACAAACGGATCGCGGGATCCCTCGAAATTGTTTCGCAGGGCGTGAAACGCGGTGAAGGTCTCGCCAATCCACTGCGCCGCGCCGGCGAGTTTCCACCGCTGGCCGGCCACCTGCTCAGCGTGGGCGAGGAAACCGGCCGGCTGGACCAGATGTTCGCCCGCATGGCCGACATTTACGAGGCCGACACGCGCGCGGCCATCAAGCGCTTCACGTCGTTGTTCGAGCCGTTGCTCATCCTTGTGATGGGCGTGGTCGTCGGAGCGTTTATCCTAAGTATGTTGCTGGCTATCACCAGCATTAACGAAGTGGCGGTGTGAGCTATGAACAGGAAACGAAAAGACAGACGGCGGTCGGGCGTCACCCTGATCGAAATGCTGGTGGTGGTGACCATCATCGCGCTGTTCGCGGCGCTGGTCGCGCCCAGCATGTTTAAGCAGAGCGACAAGGCCCGCGTGACCGCGGCCCGGGTGCAGCTTCGCAATTTCGTCGGCGCCCTGGGCCAATACAAGCTGGATACCGGCGTTTTCCCTACCACGGAGCAAGGCTTGCAGGCCTTGCGCACGGCGCCCTCGGGCGTGACGAGCTGGCAGGGGCCCTATCTTCCGCAAGAAGTTCCCATGGATCCGTGGGGCCATGCCTACATCTACAAGTATCCCGGTGAGCACGGCGACGAACCCGACATCATCTCGTACGGCGCTGACGGTCAGCAGGGCGGAGAAAGCATCAACGCCGACATCGTGAGCTGGAAGAGCCAATAGTGCCTGTGTTGCCCAGCCCGTCCGCGCCCCGGCGTGGAGTGACCCTGATCGAGATGGTGATCGTGATGACGCTCCTGGGGCTGCTGGTGAGCGTCACGTATCCCTCGATCGCTACAGGATTCGATTCGCTGCGGTTAAACTCGGCGGCGGAGTCCATCGCCAGCTTCATGAACGCCGGGGTGAACCACGCCGAACGGAGGCGCGTCCCCGTGATGGTCGAAGTTTCCAAGGACGACAACACGCTGCGGTTGAGTTCCACCGAAACGGACTGGACACGAAAGCTGGAGATGCCGGAAGGCGTCACCGTGGAAAGCGTGGAGCCGGCCCCGCCAGCTCCGCCGGATCAAGCGAATCGCCTGTTCCGCTTTGTGCTCTATCCCGGCGGGACGCCGCCGCGCATTGCCGTGACCATCCAGAACCAGCGGCGGGCCAGGCGCATTGTGCGCCTCGACCCGGTTACCGGCGTGCCGGAGATCGAAAAGACGGTAGCTCCATGAAGCCACGCGGATTCACGCTGCTCGAAGTCATTGTGGCCAGCTCCATCATGGCGATCGCCGTGGTGGGCCTGCTCGCTGCGATCAGCACTTCGATGAGGGGCGCTTCCCGGCTCACCGAGTACGACCGGGCTTCGCTGGTGGCGCAGCGCAAGATGGATGAATTGCTCGCGAATCCGCTGCTGCGTCCCGGCGCCCGGCTGGAAGGTGCGCTGGACAAGGCCCAAAGCGGCGGGCTCAACGGCGGATGGGCGGCCCACACCTCAATTTTCGAGGCCCCGCCGCAGGCCGCACCAGGCACCCCGTACCTGATGCGGATCGGCCTTCAGGTCTGGTGGCAGCGCGGCGAACAGAGACGCACTTTCGACATCGAGGCGTTCCGCCGCGACATTCTCCGGCGTGGCGATGTCCCGGAGGCGCCCGCGCCATGAGATCTCGAGGGGAACGCGGCCTCACGCTCATGGAAGTGCTCATCGCGGTGTCGCTGGTGGGCCTGATGTCGATCGGCATCCTGATGTCCATCCGCGTGGGTCTCAACGCCATGGACAAGACCAACAAGCGGCTCATGGCCAACCGCCGGGTGCTGGGCGCGCAGCGCATTCTTGAACAGCAGGTGATGGGGATCATGCCGGCCAAGGCCGAGTGCCGGGAGGCACCTGATCGGCCAGGCGCCATGATGATCTTCTTCCAGGGCGAGATGCAATCGATGCGTTTCGTCAGCAGTTATTCGATCCAGGAGGCCGGCCGGGGATATCCGCGCATACTGGAATTCCAGGTCATCCCCGGCGAGAATTCCCAGGGCGTGCGGCTGGTGGTGAATGAATCGCTTTACAGCGGCCCGCTGTCCACCGGTGCATCGTGCCTGGGCCCTTCGACGGATCCTGCCCTGGGCGGCCAGGTTCCGCTTTTCCGGCCCATCCAGGTGGGGACGCAGTCCTTCGTGCTGGCGGACCGGTTGAGCTACTGCCATTTTGCCTACCTGGAACCACGGCCCGAGCCTGAAATCGCCCGTTGGACAGCGCGCTGGGTATTGTCGAAGCTACCCCAGGCCATCCGCGTGGAGATGACCCCACTTGAAGAGGACGCAGCTAAGCTGCAGCCGTTGCCGGTGACGCTGCCGCTGCATGTGAATCGCGATGTGCTGGCACCATATACAAATACGCGCTAATGCATGCCGCAGACGGGGTGCCGCGCTGCTCACCGTGCTTTGGCTTTCCGCAGCCCTCGGTGCCATAGCCTTTGCTGTGGCCAATTCGGTGCGCGGCGAAACCGAGCGCGCTTCCACGTATTCCGAAGGCGCGCGCACCTACTTCCTGGCGTCGGGCGCCGTGGACCGCGCGCTGCTCTACATGCTCTGGGGCAGCGCGGCCAGAAATCCGGATGGAAGCCCACGCTATTACGCGCCTCCCATGCCTCGGTTACACTTCGCATTCCCCACCGGGGAGGCGGTGGTCGAAATCATTCCGGAGTCCTCCAAAATGAGCCTAAACACCTCACCCCCGGAGGACTTGCTGCGGCTGGTGACGGCTGCCGGCGCTCCCATGGATCGCGCCCAGGAGGTCGTGCGGGCCATCCTGGACTGGCGCACGGCGGCCCCATCGGGCCTGCAGACGCCGTTCGACCAGTATTATCTTTCACTCACGCCGTCTTTTCGGTCCCGCCATGCGTCATTTGAAGAGATTGAAGAATTACTCCTTGTGAAAGGCATGACCCCGGAATTGTTTTACGGTGGCTACCATCCCGAGCCCGACGGACGCCTGCTCCCGCACGGCGGCCTGCGCGACTGCTTGTCGGTCTATGGCGCGACAAGCCAGTTCGATGTCAATACGGCCGATCCAATTGTGCTCGCGGCCGTCGGGCTATCTCCTGCTCAAGTTGCCGCCGTGGTCGAATCGCGCAACCGCGCGCCCTTTCGAGATATGAAACAGCTTGAGGGGCTGGGTCCGGCGGCGGCGCGGCTGGGAGTGGTGGACGAAGTGATGTACACCTTGCGAGCCACGGCGCGGCTTCGGGTGGCGAACGGACAATTATCAGATAGCCGGCGGTCGGTGGCGGCGCTGGTGAAGTTCCTGCCCCGCGAGTACGAAGACCGCTATCACATCCTACGGTGGTATGACGACGTATGGGTTCGCTGAAAAGAACGGACCTTGGCCGCTGGCTGGCCATTGGCTCCGGAGTCGGGATCGAGATCCTGGGTGACCAGCTGCGCGTGGTGGTGGCGCGCGTGCGCCCCGGAGGCGCCGTCGTCCTGGGGGCGGCTTCAATCGAACATTTCCGCACACGCCCGGCGGCCGAATGGGGCTCCGAGTACGCCGAGTTCCTCAAGCACACGGGCGCATCCCACTTGGCAGCTTCCGTTCTGTTGCCGCGCGGCGAACTGGTGGCCCGGCAGGTGGCCCTGCCCGGCGTGGAAGCGAAGGACCTCGACAATGCCATTCGCTACCAGATCGACTCCCTGCACCCGTATTCGGAAGATGACGTGATTTGGGATTCCACGCGATTGCACCTGGCAGGCTCCCTGCTGGTGGCGATCACGAAGCGTGAGACAGTGGAGCGTTACAGCGAACTGTTCGCACAGGCCGGCATCAAGGTGTCCGGCTTCACTTTTTCGGGCGCGGCCCTGTATTCGGCTTCCCGGTTGCTCGCGCAACCGGATCCGGATGGCTTCGTGGCCCTGGAAGAGCGCGACGGCGATGTGGAAGCCTACGGGGAGAGTCCTACCGAGCCGGCTTTCTCGGCACTCTTCGATGTGACGCCGGAGCGAGTGGCCCCCTTGGCGGCCTCGCAGCTGCGTCTGGCGCCCGGCGCCGAACCGCGCAGTTTCGCGGACATTCTGCCGGTCCCGCGCCGGGCGCCGGAGGCGTTTGCGGTTGCGGATTGGACGCTGGCATATGCGACGGCGCTCGCTGCCGCCTGCCCCCGCGGCGCGCTGAAGGTCAACCTGCTTCCGGTTGAGGCTCGCAGCACGTCCTCGCGGGTAATGTACATTCCGACGGCCGTGCTGGCCGGAGTGCTGCTGATCCTGGCGATCATTATCTTGGTGCAGTCCATGCTTGCGGACCGACGCTATCTGGCGGTCGTGGAGTCGGAGATTGCGCGCCTGGAGCCCGAGGTGAAACGCTCGCAGGCAGCCGGAAAGGCCGCGGAGCAGGCGAGGGAACGCGTCATTCAGCTCGATAACTTCCGCATCCGCCCCAAGAACGATCTGGACGCGCTTCACGAGTTGACGCGCGTGTTCGCGTCTCCCATCTGGCTTGATGGCATCGACCTGAGCCGCGAAACCGTCACGATGAGTGGCGAAGCCGACCAGGCCGCCGGACTGCTGAAGACGCTGGATCAATCCAAGTTCTTCCGTAACTCGGAATTCACCAGCCCCATTTCGCGGGTGGGCGCTGGGGAAATGTTCCGCATCCGCTCGCAGCGCCGGGGGGGTAGCCAATGACCCTCAGCGCGAGGGACAAGCGTACGCTTCTGCTGTTCGCGCCAGTGGCGGCGTTGCTCGCCATCCTGGCGATCTACAGGTGGGTGTCCTTGTGGAAAAGCAACGCTGAGGAGACCGCCACGCCGGTCGTGTCCGTAGCCGCGGCGGAAAAGCGGCTCGCGCGTTACCGGCAGGTGGCGGCGGCGGTGGATGTGCAGGAGGCAACTCTCAAGCGTCTCAACACAGCCCTGGCGGAGCGCGAGAAGGGTATCATCCGTGCCGAGACCGCTGCGCAGGCGCAGGCGCAATTGCTGCAGGTGTTGCGCCGGATCGGTAAGGCGCAGGCCCCCCCGATCGACCTGCGCTCCACCGAGTTGGGCCAGACCCAGCCGTTCGGAGCCTATGGCCAGACCTCTGTGAGCGTCATGTTCGAATGCCGCATTGAACAGTTGGTGAACCTGCTGGCTGACCTGACTGCGCAGCCCGAGTTGGTGTCGCTCTCGGACCTGCGCATCGCGAACGGCAACCGTAAGAGTAAGACCGTCCAAGTGCGGCTGACCATCTCCGGTGTGGTGCCGCGCGCGCTGGTTCCTGAAAAGAAGGGAGGTCCGGCGTTTTGAAAAAGCGGCTTCTGCTTTTGGATGTGGCGCTCGTCGGCCTTATAGTGCTCGCCGGGGTGCGGCTGCGCTCGATGGGGCAGGCCCTCACCGCCCGCGAAGAGGCGATGCGCCGCGGCGCCCCGGCGCGTGTGGTTGTCCGGCCGGAGGCCCCCATCGCGAAAGTGACTCCCCTGGTTGCTAGCGAGTATGCCGAGGTGGCGCAGAAAATGCTGTTCGTACCGGACCGCAACCCGAACGTGATCGTGGAAGCGGCGCCCGTGAAAGTTATGCCGCCCTTGCCGGTGGCCCACGGGACCATGGAACTGGGCGGCGTGATGATGGCGCTTCTCAGCGAAAAGCCCGCTATGCCGCACCGCGCCTACATGGCGGGAGACACAATCGGCGCGTTCAAGTTGTTGATCATCTCGCGCGACGAATTGACCTTGGAGTGGGAGGGAAAGAAGATCACCCGCCGCCTGGCTGAGCTGATGGAAGCCCGCGCACGGGCGGGCTCGTCTGGCGCGGCGGCTCAAAACGGCGCTCCAGCGGCCGCGGCCGCCAGCCCGGCGCCGACGACGATAACAAACGCGACACCGGCGCAGCCGGGCATCCAGCTCGACAGCGACGTGCGCGCCTGCCAGCCGGGCGATAACGCACCCGATGGCACCGTCAGCGACGGGTACAAGAAGGTCATGCAGAAAACACCCTTCGGCAATATGTGCCGCTGGCAAGCGATTAAGTAAGAGGCAGTTAGAGAGGATTTGCGCATGATGATACGGATTTCGATTCTCGCGGTGCTGATTGCCGCCGGCTTGGTGGCAGGGGACGGTGTTAAGAAGACCCCACCGCGCAAGGCTGCCGCGCAGTCGGCCCCATCCGCGCCCGCCGGCCCGCCCAAAGGAGCCGTCGAAGTCTCACCGGGCACCTACCGCTACGTCGATGCGCAAGGGAAAGTCTGGAACTACCGCCGGACTCCGTTCGGGTGGATGAAAGGCGAGGACAAAGACATGAAGTCGGCCACCGCCACGTCGGCCGCCGCGGCGTCCCTGACGCGCGCCATTGAGGATGGCGACAGCGTGCGCTTTGAACGTAAGACGCCGTTCGGAGTGCAGCGCTGGACACGGAAGAAATCGGAAATGACCGAAGAAGAGAAACAGATCTTCGAGAGGACAATCCGGCCCGAGCAGGACGCCGGGAGCGTCAAAGTTCCCGCGCAGGAATGACGACATGATGAGAATCCCAGCTTGTTCAATAGCGCTCTTGTTGGCAACCCTGGTTGCAGGCGGCGCCGCACAGGTGCAACAGCGGGGCGTTCCCCCAGGATTCGGCGGCGTCGCGCAGCCCCTGCCGCCCTCGGAACAGCCGCAGCAGGCTGCCCCCAAACCGGAGCCCGCGAAAGACAAGCCGGCCGCGACGCCGGCGGCCGCCACAACTCATGCGGCGGAACCCGCTGCTCCGTCGGTGGGTTCGTTTCTCAACCTTCATAACGCTTCGCTGACCCAGGTCGTGGATACGCTGGCGCGCATCCTCAAGATCAACTATATCTTCGACCCGACGATGAAAGAAGGTTCGGTCACCATCAACACTTACGGCGAAGCGAAGGATTTAGACGTTCGAGGCCTGCTGGACACGGTTCTCCGGATCAACGGCGCGGCCATGGTCAAAGTGGGCGACGTGTACCGCATCGTGCCCATCAAGCTGGTCCCGCGCCTGCCTATCTCGCCCGTCGTCGGCGAGAAGAAGCCCGCCGACGAGGAGCAGATGATCCTGAACCTCGTCTTCCTACGCTATGCCACGGTCACGGATCTTTCCAAGTTGCTCGAACCGTTCATCGGCGAGGGCGCCACTATGGTTTCGCACGAGGCCGCCAATCTCCTGATCCTTCTGGATAACGGCCGCAACATGAGGCGCACCATGGAGCTGATCGCGCTGTTCGACAGTGAGGCCTTTGCCAGCCAGCGTGTGCGGTTGTTCGAGGTGAAGAACAGCCGTCCAACGGATATCGCGAAGGAACTCGATAAACTGTTCAAAGCCATTTCGTTCAGCGAGAAAGGCGGAGCCCTCAAGATCCAGCCCCTGGATCGTATCAACTCCATCCTGGCGGTGGCGCCGAACCCCGGCGTTTTTGAGGACGTCGACCGCTGGATCAAGAAACTGGATGTGGCAGTGACGGAGTCGGCCGGTTCCACCAACAACTATGTGTACCGGGTCAAGTACGGCCGGGCTGAGATGCTTGCCATGGCCATCATGTCGCTTTACTCGGGCAATCCCATGGCTCTGATGAGCCTGATGAGCATGTCGGGCGGTTACGGCGGCATGGGTGGCATGTATGGTGGCATGGGCGGCTACGGTAGCATGGGCGGCTACGGTAGCATGGGCGGTATGTACGGCGGCATGGGTGGCATGTACGGCGGTTACGGCGGTATGGGCGGCGGCTACGGCGGAATGTATGGGGGAATGGGCAACATGTACGGTGGCTATGGTGGGTATGGCGGAAGCATGTACCCTCCTATCACCGGCGGCCAACCCGTTTACACCGGCGCGGCTGTCACTCCTGCCGCTACAGCGGCCACCGCGGCTGCGGCATCGGCGGCGGACCAGACCGGCTCGTATCTCACGCCCGGTGCCGCGGGCGCCGGGATCAAGGGACCGCGCGTCGTGCCGAATCCCATGGATAACACCTTGCTGATCCAGGGCACTGAGCAGGAGTACAAACAGGTGTTGAAGCTGCTCAAAGACTTGGACGTGGCGCCCCGGCAGGTGCTTATCGACGCCAAGATTTACGAAGTCGATCTCACCGACGCGTTATCGAGCGGTGTGCAGGCTTACCTGCAGAAGCGGGGCACTAGTTCCACTGGAGACAACGCGACCGGCCGTCAGTTCCGGGGCTCCCTTTCGAGCGTCGGCGGTGCTGTGACCACCGCGCTATCTGCCGGTATGGTGGTAGGTAAAAGCCGCGAGCTAATGGCGTACCTTTCGACGGCGGCCGAATCGAGCAAAGCCAAAGTGCTGTCCGCGCCAAGCATCATTGCGACCGACAGCGTTCCGGCGTCGCTGAACGTGGGCGATGAGGTACCTACGCTGACCAGCCAGGGGTATACTTCCGCCCAGACCAACGCACTATTCACCAGCACGGTGCAGAATCGCAGCAGCGGCATCACCCTCAACATCATGGCGCGGATCAATTCCAGCGGTGTGGTGACGCTCTACATCAACCAGGACGTCAGCGCCCCGGTGGCCCCTTCCGCCAGTTCCGCCATTCAATCACCCTCGTTCTCGCATCGCAGCATTAATACCCAGGTCACGGTGGAGGACGGCGATACCGTCGCCATCGCAGGCGTGATCCAGGAGAGCCACACGATGTCAAGCGCCGGTATTCCCGTCCTACACAAGATTCCCGTGTTCGGCGGCCTGTTCGGCAGCCGCTCCTATTCCACCGGCCGCACGGAACTGGTAGTCCTGTTGACCCCGCGGGTGATCTACGACACTAACCAGATCCGCGACGCCACCGAGGAACTCCGGGCCAAGGTGAAAGGCCTGGCGAAGGAAATCAAGGACTGAGCGGGGCGTAGTAATGCGGCCCGATCCGGAAATGGCGGCTCAGCTCCGGAGGCGCGATCGAGAACAGCGCTGACGAAAGCATCAGTTGCAGGAGCGCCAATCCCCAAATCGACCGGCAGCGCTCAAAGAGTAGGCTCGACGCGAATCCCCACACGTAAGTCGCCGGCACCAGAACCGGATTGGGAACGTGCATAGCTGAAAACGCGATGGCGGCAATCCCCGCCGCCGTCGCGCGGCTCTTCAGGTTGTCCCGCAGCGGCAGGTAGGTCATCGACTGATAGACGACCTGCTGCGCGGCGGCCCATGCGAAGTACACCACACCATGCGTTACCGCGGTAGAGCTGAATAGGCTGCGATTACCCAGAATCAGAAACGCAGAAAAGCTAAAGGTCCAGACTGTCCACCAGCACCGTCCGGACGCGCGGAACTCCGCCCAGCCCAGTCCCAGCGATTTCGGTGTCAGCGAGCGCCTGCGCCACGAAAGCGCAATGGCCAGGAGGATGAGGAGGCCCGGCCACGGAAACGGAATCACGAGGAACCAGAGATAGGCCAGTACGGCGAGGAAGAAGGTGACTGCCTCCGCAACCTCGCTCACACGGCGCTGGGCGTCCGCCAAGGGCACGGTCGTAGGATAACGTACTCTGACATCCTTGCGGCATGCGTATGTCTTTTAGACAATTGAACGGGGAGGTAAAGTGAAACCGAATATAGCCATCCGCATATGCGCTCTTGCCATGTTGCTTTGCACACTCGCCGCCGCCGGCGATTCATTCGCATGGCAACAGGGCGAGTCTTCATTGGCGCTCCTTAACGGGGACCGCGTCGTATGGCAGTTCAACTACGGCAAGGATCTACCCAAGCCGTACTTTTTCCCGCTTTGCCTTCCTGACGGGACCGAATTGACCGCGCTCGGCCCGAAGGATCATCGCTGGCATTACGCGCTTTGGTTCTCCTGGAAGGAACTGAACCACGCCAACTATTGGGACCGCAGCGACAAGAGCAAGCTGGCAGGCGCGACCGATGTTTTGACGGCCAAGGCGCAGCCGAAACGCGACCACTCGGCGCGATTCGATCTGACCCTGAGCTATCATCCGGACGGCGGCCCACCCATACTCAGCGAGAAGCGCACGATCACGGTCACTCCGCCGGCCAAAGACGGATCGTACCGAATTGACTGGTCGGCAGTCTTCACTGCCGGTCACGAGCCCGTGTTCATGAAAGGCGGCGTCTCCGGAGGTGGCTACGCGGGGATGTCGGCAAGAATGGCGCAGAATAGCCGCGACTGGCGCCTGGTGAACAGCGAAGGCATCGAGGACACTGCTTGCCCCGGAATGGCCAAGAATTTGAACGGCAAGCGTGCTCGCTGGGAGGACTTTTCTCTCGTTGACAAAGCCTCGGGAAAGACGGCGGGGATCGCAATCCTGGAACACCCGAAGAGCTTCCGCCACCCCACCCAGTGGCACAACATCGTCGACGAGAAGCATCCGTTCGGCTATTTCAGTCCCGCGCCGCTGTGGAGCGAACCGTACACGCTGCCGGCCGGCAAAAGCCTCACGGTGCGCTATCGCATCCTGGTCCATCCGGGACGCCCCGACAAGTCTGCCATCGAACGCGAGTGGAAAGAGTTCAGCCGGCGGTGAGCTAGAACAGGTCTCCAGCCGGTTCCGGGAATCTGTCATATTGGGAGGCACTATGATGAGCCATGTGCTTTTGACACTGGGGCTGACGCTGGGGGCTGTCCTGATGGCGCCATGTCCTGCTTCAGCCCAATCTCCCGGACCGGTTTACGAGCTTCGCATATACACCACGCTCGAAGGGAAGCTGCCAGCCCTGTTGGCGAGATTCCGCGAGCACACGACCAAGATCTTTGAGAAACACGGCATGGAGAATGTCGGCTATTGGGTGCCGGCGGATCCGCCGAAATCTCAGAACACGTTGTATTACATCCTGCGGCACAAAAACCGTGAAGCGGCGGCAGCCAGTTGGGCCGCGTTCCGCGACGATCCGGATTGGATCAAAGCGAAGAAGGACTCGGAAGCCAGCGGAAAGATTGTGGAACGCGTGGAGTCAGTGTTCCTCACGCCTGCGGATTTTTCGAAATTGAAATAGAGCAGCGGGATTCCAAATCGCCACGTCCCTCTGCGAGAGCACCCGCCGGCTGCGAACTCGAATCGCTCGAGTTCCAGCATTTCGCTCGGTACGACTTGTTCACTGGCTTCACCGCCGCGTGGCGAAGAACTCCTTCACCAGTTCCACGCATTCGGCCCCGAGCACGCCTTCCACGACCTCGACGCGGTGGTTCAACAGATCGGAATCCGCCAGGCGAAACTTGCTTCGCACGCCCCCGAAGCGGAGGTCGCGGGTGCCGAATACCAGACGCGAAACGCGGGCGTTTACCAGCGCGCCGGCGCACATCACGCACGGCTCCATGGTGACGTAAAGCGTGGTGCCCTCCAGGCGGTAGTTGCCGAGCGCGGCGGCGCCTTCGCGGATCGCCTGGATCTCGGCGTGCGCGGTGGGATCGTTCAAACCGATGGGGGCGTTATGCCCCTTTCCGATGATTACGCCATCGTGCACAAGCACGGCGCCTACGGGCACCTCGTCCTTGCGTCCCGCCTGGCGGGCCAATTCGAGCGCTTTCCGCATGAAATCGGCGTCAGAGTTCATGCAAAACCGGACACTAATGCGCGGCGTACAGCGGCGCGATGGAAACCAGCCCCAGCCCCACGGCAAACAGGCACAACATGGTCACCACTAGCGCGTTCACCTTGGGACCACCTCCGGCAAATTCCTTCCATACCAACAGTCCCCAAAGCGCGCTGATCATGGTGGCGCCCTGGCCCAGGGCGTAGCTTATGGCAGGCCCCACCTGCACTCTCTCCGGGGCGCTGGCCGCGGCAAAGTTAGCCAGCGTGCCGATGCACCAGACGATCCCTCCGATCACTCCCAACAGGTGTTGCTTCCGTGTTCCCTTGAAATAATCGGCCGGGCTGACCGGAGGCCCCTCCACAGGCAGGTTCATGAAGTAAATGCTGTACAGGAACGTGGAAAAGAAGACGGCGGTGGCGAAGACGAAGCCAATCGAATAAGGGCCTAAGCCCAAGTCGCCGGCCTTGCCCATTTCCACCAGCGGATAGAACAATCCCATCAGGAGGCCGCTCACGATACTCAGGATCAGCCCCTTCCAGAACTTCTTGGCAGCGTACTGGTGGGCAGTGCCGCCCTTGTTGCCCGGGCCGGAAGGCGGCAGGGGCTCTTTGTCGGCCTTGGCGTTGGCCAAGGCCCTGTAAGCCAGCGCATCCACCACGATGGCGGCCACCAGGAGCGCTGTGCCGGTAAACAGCAGGCCCGGATTTCCTTGCGGGTTGCCGATGTAGTTCAGAACAACTCCCACCACAAGGGCGATGCCGATTCCTACCGGGAATGCCACGGCGAGGCCCGCTACCGAAATGGCGGCCACCAGAAGCATATTCGCCAGGTTGAACACCAGCCCGCCCGCCATACCGAAGAAGATCTGACGCTTGCCGGTCTTCAACAGGTCGTCGACAAACTCGAATCCCGTGAAGTTATAAATGCCGAGGAAGCTGGCGCTGCCGACCGTGAAAGCCGCGATCGTGGCGGCTAGCAGCACGCCGAACGCGTAATCGAAATAGAAAAGCTCGAAACGCCATTTACCCGCCAACTTCTGCGTGTTGGCCCAACTGCCCCAACAGATCATGCTGAGGATCGTGACTACCAGTGCCGTGAGATAGGTTTGAGGTACGATCATGGGTGTTCGCTTTACGCCGTGCCGTGCTGTCAGGATTTCGTCCGCTTGCCCTTGATGTCGCCCGTCCGGTTGCCCGAGGATTTCCACGCCCCTTCGATGGAGTCTCCGGTCACCTTCATCTTCACGTCGAACACGCGGCCCTCATAGGTCACCTTGCAGGTGAAGGTGTCGCCCGTCATGGCGGCATCGCTCATACCGAGCATCCTGTCTTCCACCATCACGCTGCCCACCAGTTTGCCGCCGTCCTCCTTCATGGTGAGCGTGGCCCGGACCGGATTGCCGTCAGGATCGACGCTGGTCAGATCCCAGGTACCGACAATCGGTACCGCGGCCAAGACCGAAGCCGCAAGAACGAGAAATGCAATCACACCTGCGTAGCGTTTAACGGACATCATTGTCTGCCTTTCCTGAATCTGTTTTATAATAGCACCCGTTCCGAATTTGGAGGCCTGAATGAGACTCTCGATTCTTACCGCCGCGCTCCTGGCCGTAACTGCCGCCGGATCGGCCCAACGCCACAGCATTACGATCAACGCCGAAACCCCTGAGGGACAGTTGCTGCAGCAAGCCGGCCAGGAAGCCGACGAAGCCAAGAAGATCGCGTTGCTCGAGCAGTTCGCAGCAAAGTATCCGAAACACGAAGGCATCCTTTGGGCCTACGAGATGATGATTCCCGCCTATGTAAAGGCCGCTCAGGTCCCCAAGGCGCTGGATGCCTGCGACAAGCTTCTCACCGCCGACGCGGAAGACGCGGAGAACGCCCACGAGTGTCTAAAGGCGGCCGAATCCACGAAGGATCCGGCGGCCGTGATCAAGTGGTCGACGCGGGCCAGCGACGCGTGCCGGAAGGTCGTGCAATCGCCCAAACCCAAGGAAGCCGACGAAGTGGAGGACTGGACCAAGCGCGTGGATTACGCCAAGCAGGCGGACACCTACACCGAGTACGCGCTCTACGCGGTCGCGCTGCAGACTCAGTCTCCGGAGCAGAAAGCCGCCCTGGGTGAGGAGATCGAGCGCCGCAACCCGGACAGCAAGTACTACTTGCAGATTGCCGGCCAGCAGTTCCTCGGCTACACGCAGCTCGGCCAGAAGGAGAAAGCAGCACTGGTGGCCGAGAAGGTCGTCGCCAAGGAGCCGGGCAACCAGGACATGCTGCTCGCCGCGGCGGACTACTACATGAACGCCAAGAATAACGAGAAGGCGCTCCTGTACTCGACCAAGCTCACCGAGGTAGTAGCCGCAAAGGCTGCCCCGGCGGGAATGAGCGAAGCGGACTGGACCAAGAAGAAAGACCTCATGCTGGGCCTTGGCTACTGGATGCAAGGCGTGATCCATAGCCAGCAGAACAAGTTCGCGCCAGCCGACGCGGCGCTTCGCAAGGCCCTGCCTCTAATACAAACCAACCGTCAGCTCCTGCCTGGTGCGCTGTTCTACTTGGGTCTGGCAAACTACAAAATGGAGAAGATTGCGGATGCGGTCAAGTTCTTCAACCAGTGCGCCGCCATTGCCAGTCCCTTCCAGGCGCAGGCGAAGAAGAACATCTTGGCCATCCGGCGTGAGTACATTGTTAAGTAAGCATGAATATTCTTATTCCTAATTTAGGATCCACGTCACTCAAGTACCGGATCCTCGAGATGCCCTCTGAGCGATCCATCGCCAGCGGGCGCATGGAACGCGTCACCGACTACCGCGACGCCATCAGGACTATCCGTACGGCGGATGCGAAAGTGGACGCAGTCGCCTTTAAAGCGGTGATGGCCGGGGAGAAGTACCGCGGCACATTCCTTATCGACGACGCCCTGGTGGCGGCCATGGAGACATTTCTGCCGGCCGCCCCCGCGCACAACGCCATCTACCTGGCGGCCATCCGGGCCTTCCAGGAGGCCATGCCGGGCGTGCCGCTGGTGGCCGCCTTCGAACCCGAGTTCCACAAGACCATGCCCGAGTACGCCTCGCGCTACGGCGTGCCGGCCGTCTGGCGCACCGAATACGGTGTACGGCGCTACGGCTTCCACGGCGCTTCACACTGGTGCGCCAGCGAACGCGTGCCCCAGATCCTCGGCGTGTCCAAGCAGGGCCTGCGCCTGGTGAATTGCCACCTGGGCGGAAGCAGTTCGATGTGCGCCATTCGCGATGGACACTCGATCGACACCACCATGGGCTTTTCGCCGCAGTCGGGCCTGGAAAACGCCACCCGGCATGGCGAGCTCGACGCTTTCGCGGTCCTCTACATGATGGATCGCACCGGCTGGACGACCGAAGAAATTCGCCGCCAGTTGGCCAAGGAAGGCGGGCTCGCAGGGCTGAGCGGGATCCCCGGCGGCGACGCGCGCGATATCGAGAAAGCTGCCGCCGAAGGCAGTGAGGACGCGCGCTTGGCTCTCGACGTGTTCACTTACCAGATAAAGAAGAACCTCGGCGCATACGCGGCGGTGATGGGCGGCCTCGACGCCATCTCGTTCACCGGCGGCATCGGCGAGAACTCCGCGCCGCTGCGCGAACAATGTCTGGCGGGCCTGGAATTCCTCGGCGTGAAGCTTTCGACGGAGGCCAACCGGACCGGGTCGGGAGACCGGATCGTATCCACCCCTGATTCCAAAGTGACTGTGGTGGTCTTCGCCACCAACGAGGAAATCATCGTAGCCCGGCGTGCGTACCGGGTACTCGCCGCCTAACGGCCGGAAGAACCGAAGCCGCCTTCGCCCCGCCGCGTGCCGTTGAGTTCGCCTTCCTCCCACTCGACGGCTTCGTAGCGCGCGATCACCATTTGCGCGATGCGGTCGCCGCGATGAACCTGGTACGGCTCACGGCCCAAATTGAGGAGGATGACGCGTATCTCGCCGCGGTATCCCGGGTCGATGGTGGCCGGGCTGTTGGGCAGCGTGATCGCGTACTTCAGCGCCAGGCCGCTGCGTGGGCGGATCTGCGCCTCGAAACCGGGAGGCAACTCGATGGACAGCCCCGTTGCCACCGTGCGCGGCGCGCCTGGTTCGAGTAGCGCGTCCTCTACCGAACACAGGTCCATGCCGGCGTCTTCCCCGGCGCCGTGTGCGTAGCGCGGCAGTACAGCTTCGGACACGAGACGTTTGATGCGAATACGCGTGGAGTTCATGCGGGCTGAATAGTTATCATAACGTTGTTATGCCGATCGAGAAAAATAGGCGGGTCAAAACGTTGGCGCCGATGAATCCCGAAAGGTGCGCCTACGCGCTGGCGCGCTACAGTCGCTCGCCGGATTCGATCGAAAAATCCATCGAATGGGTGCGCGCACACGACTCGCGTAAGTTCCTGGAGAGCTTCTACTTCCAGTACGGCCACGCCTCCATCGCTGACCTGGGGCACGTGGTGGCGTGCTTCGAGGGGATTTCGGAGTTGGCCGCTACTGAGGTAGAGGACGAACAGCTTTGGGACGGTCAGGCCAAGTCGTCCCGCTATCAGGACTTTTCGCGGTGCGGTTCCGTCGTTCCGCCTGAGCTCGACGCGGAGCAGGCAGTGGCTTATCGAACCGCGGGCCAGAATCTGCTCGACGCCTACCGCAAAGTCCACGCTGGGGTCAACGTCTTCCTTGCCGATCGCCACCCGCGCCCGGACGGCATGAAGCCCGACGCCTACGAGCGCAACATCGCGGCCCGCGCTTTCGACGTGGCGCGCTACCTGCTGTTCCTCGGGGTGCCGACCAACGTGGGGCAGGTGACCAGCATCCGCACGCTGGAACGGCAGATGAAACGGCTGCTCGCCAGTGAATACGCGGAACTGCGCGAACTGGCTGCAGAACTTGCCGAAGCGCTGCGCTCCGAGCCGGACTACGGCTGCCAGGAAAGCACGCCGCGCGAGCCCGTGGCGCCCACGCTCGCCGAACACGTCGAGCCCGACCGGTACGCGCTGGACTCGCGCGAGGCCTTGCGCCAGTGGGCCGCGGCAAATCTGCCGGCACGTGCGCCCGCGGATGGAAAGCGGGTGGACCTGCTCAAGCCTTCCGACACGGCCGCCGATATCGTGGCGACGCTGCTTTATCCTGTCACGGATCGCCCCTACCGCCAGCTATACGAATTCGCCCTGTCGATCGGCCCGGATCGCCGCCGCGAGGTGCTGGATCTCGGCTTGCGCTCCCGCACGGTCCGCGACGAACTCACACGGGGTTTCCGCGGCGGCATCTATGTTTACGACATCGTAATGGACATCGGCGCCTATCGCGACCTTCACCGGCACCGCCGCTCCCAACAGTTCCGACAGGCTTACTCGGCGCGGCTGGGATTTGAAACGCCCAAAACAATCGTCGAGGCGGGCCTGGACGGCGTTTATCAAAGCGCGATACGCCAGGCCATCGACGTGCTGCACACGCTGCCCGAACCCGGAGCGCACTACCTGATCCCCTTCGGCGCCCGCTCGCGGTTTCTGTTCAAGATGGATTTCGCCGAGGCCGAGTACATCACCCGGCTGCGCAGCTGGGTGAAAGGGCACTTCTCCTATCGCGAAATCGCGTGGGAGATGAAATGCAGGATGGAGGAACTGGAACCCGAACTGGGGCGGCTCATCGAAGCCACCCCGCCGTGGGTGGAAGATCCGCTTCGCCGGTAGGCGGAAGCTCCCCTTCGCACCGGATTACCGGATGAACTCCACCTGGACGCGCTGCGAGATGAGTCCCGCTTCGTAGCCCATGTCGAGGAGTTTCTGCGCCGCCTTGGGCACCAGGTCGCCGCAGTCCACCGTGTAGTGGTTCACATACATGTGAACGAACTTCTTCGCCAGGCGCGTGTCCATGTCGCGAGCGAACTGCAGCGCGTAGTGCAGCGCTTCCTGGGAATTATCGAGAGCGTACTGGATGCTCTCGCGCATCAGCGTGCAGCACTCGGTCTGGATGTCACGGTCCAGCGACCGCAACAACGCATTGGCCCCCAGTGGCAACGGGAGGTCGTATGTCTGCTTCCACCAGCGCCCCAGGTCGATCACTTGATGAAGACCGGAGGTGCTGAAGGTCAACTGCCCCTCGTGGATGATGAGGCCGGCGTCCACCATGCGGTCTTTGACCGCTTCAATGATGGCGTCGAATGGCATGATAACCGGTTCGAAGTCCTGCTCGAAGAGCTTCAGGGCCAGGTAGGCTGTAGTCTTCTTGCCTGGAATAGCTACCCGCTTCCCCTTTAGTTCCGACGGCTCCAGAGGCTGCGTGGACACTACCATGGGTCCGTACCCATCCCCCACGCTTGATCCGCTGGCCATGAGGTAATACTTGTCGGCCACGTACGGGTAAGCATGGTAGGAGATGGCTGTCAGGTGGTACTGACCCTCCATGGCTCTCCGGTTCAGACTTTCGATGTCCTCCAGCATATGGCGGAACGTCAAGCGGCGCGAACGGATCTTCTTGGTGGCCAAGCCGTAGAACATGAACGCATCGTCGGAATCGGGGCTGTGTGCGCAGACAATTTCAACTGGTTCGGTGGGATTCATAAACGATGGAACTCCCTCACTATAGCAAACCCGGAAGTTCCAGACTAAGACGAACAATCTAGAAGGCGGGAATCAAGGTCTGGAGGCGGACTCATTCTGGAGGTCCGCCAGGATTGGTTCCAGACTTAGCAGGTGGCGTTCCAGTTCCGACAACGCCTCCTCGGCGCCGGCCAGGTCCTCCTCGCGGCCCATGCGTTCCAACCTATAGGCGCTTTCAAACGGAGCATCTGCGCAGAAGTTGGCGATCGCTCCTTTGAGTGTATGAGCGGCGTGATGCAACGCGGATGAATCCTGGCGGGCCACGGCTTGGCGCACCTGCTCCAGCATGCCGGGGTAGTCGCTGAGGAAAAGGCCGGCGATCTCACCCAACAACTGCTCATCGCCGCCGAGCCGCTCGAGCACTAACGCCTTGTTCAGTCTGACTAACTGCCGGGGAACGTCCATGAATCCTTACCCTTCACTCTTGCTTATCGGCCCGGGACGCTCCCAGGTTTAGGACATTCCGCGTCTTGTTATAGCTTTTTTACACGTAGGTTCCTGAACTCCACCAGGGACTTATGTCCGAGCAGGCCGATGTGACCCGCAGGGCGGAACATTCCCGGATGCTTCTTCAGAATCTCCGGGTCCTTAATGTCATCCAGGTTCGCATCGGTGATGACGCTTCCGTTGAGCTTCACGGTGATGCGGTGCCCGTTCGCCGTGATCTCCATGCTGTTCCATTCCCCGGTCTTCTTCAAGTGGCCGGTCTTCGACGGCACGGCCCAGTAGACGCTGCCGGTGTACTGGAACGCGTGCAGCTTGCCTTTGTACGCGGGGCCGTCGTCGTCGAGAATCTGGATTTCCATGGCCTGCCAGGCCGCGTCGCCCTCGAACGGTGCGCGAATGCCGATCCCGTTGTTGCCATTCACCGAGAGCCGGAACTCCACGTGAAAAACGAAATTCGAGTATTCTTTCTCCGTGAACAGGTTGCCGCCGCCGTCGGCTGGCGCCACGATGTGTCCGTTTTCCACCAGGTATCCACGCCCGTGAGGCGATTTCAGCACCCATCCGTTCAGCGTCTTGCCGTCGAACAGGGACACCCAACCGGAAGCGCACCAGGCTGGCGCGCTCAGGGCGAGAAAGAAAACTGCCGCAATGAATCTTCGCATAGATATTGATCCTCTCACGACTTCCCACGCTCGCACCAGTACCCCGCAAGGTGTAAACTGTTGGTTTCGGGAGGTGTGTTTTCCCCAGTTGCTGGCACAAACCAGCTCCGCTTTCCACGCTGCGGCGCGGCTGTAGAAAAGCCTGCTCGAAATTCTTCAATCTCATTTTCCCCGATGACTGCCGCATATGCGGGGCTCCGCTGACGGATCTGACGAGGATTCCCGTTTGCCGGACGTGTCTGGAAGCGCCCCGGCCGCTCGATGCCGAGTACTTCTGCCGCTCCTGCCGGACGCCTTTCGCAACGCCCTACCCACTGGATGAAGACGGGCGCTGCGGCCTGTGCCGCGCGGGCCTGAACCAGTTCGATTCGGCCTACTCGTATTCGGCTTACGACGGGGCCATGCGCGAGTTGATTCATCTGTTCAAGTACGGCCGGGTGCGGCCGCTGGCGCCGGTGCTGGGCGGATTCCTTGGTGCGGCCCTGCCGCGGGAGGAACGCTTCGATGTGCTGGTGCCCATGCCGCTTCATTGGGTGAGGCGATGGCGGCGGGGTTTCAACCAGTCCTATCTGCTCGCTCGGGAGTTGTCGCGGCGCACGGGAATTCCCGTGGTTGGCGCATTGCGCCGCAAACGATCCACTGCGTCCCAAGCCTCTTTGAGCCGCGCTGAGCGGCGCCGCAACGTGCGGGGAGCTTTCGAACCGCGGCGGGACGCGGACGTGGGCGGCCTGCGCGTGCTTCTTGTGGATGATGTTCTCACCACGGGAGCCACGGCCAACGCCTGTGCGGCGGTACTCAAGCGCGCGGGCGCGAGTTGCGTGACGGTGTTGACGCTGGCTCGCGCCGACCGCCGGATACTTAACCCCGCGGCGGAACCGGCGCTTGTAGTGGGAGGGGAACGATAGATGGAGTGTGGCAAACGAATCGAAAGACCTGTGCTGGTGCTCAACGCGAGCTTCGAGCCGATTAACGTGTGCGCCGCGCGCCGCGCCCTTGTGCTGGTTCTTAAGGGCGTGGCCTCGGCTGAGGAGACTTCCTCCCAGCACGTGCGCTCATCCCGCGCGATCTTCCGTTTGCCTTCCGTGATCCGTCTGCTCGAATACCGCCGTATCCCGCACCAGGCGCGCGCCCTGTCGCGCAAGAACATTCTCATGCGCGACCGTTACACCTGCCAGTACTGCCAGCGCACCTTTCCGGGCTCGGACCTGACACTTGATCACGTCATTCCGCGCTCCCGCGCCGGTGAAACCAGTTGGGAAAACCTGGTCGCCTGCTGCCATCACTGCAACAACCGCAAAGGCAACCGGACGCCGGAAGAAGCCGGCATGAAGTTGCAGCGCCAGCCGCGGCCCTTCAGCCTGCACACCAACCGTCACTTGATGCGCCTGCTCGCACGCAGCGACGTCCAATGGCGTAAATATCTGTTTTACTGAGCCGGGCCCCGCGTCAGGGGTTGCGGCGTTTCCATTCGAAGAGCACCACACCGGCGGCGACCGATACATTCAGCGACGAGACGTGTCCCGCCATGGGGATGCGAAGCAGCCCGTCGCAGTGGTTGCGCACCTGCTCGTGCAGCCCCTTACCCTCGCCGCCCAGGACCACGGCGGTGGGCGTCGCGTATTCGATGGCCGAATAGAGGTCGCTCGAGCGCTCGTCCAGTCCGTAAACCCAGAAGCCGCGCTCCTTGAGATGTTCCAGGGCGCGGTTGACATTGGCCACGCGTACCACCGGAACGTGTTCGAGCGCGCCCGCGGCGGCCTTGCCCACCACGTCGGTAAGACCCACGGCCCGGCGCTCCGGGATGACGACAGCCGCCGCCCCCACCGCGTCCGCCGTGCGCAGAATGGCGCCCAGGTTGTGCGGGTCCTCCACACCGTCCAGCACCACCACCAGCCGGGCGCCCGCCGGGATGTCGCTTAACTCTTTATATCGGTGTGCCGCGGCCACCGCCACCACGCCTTGGTGCGCCGTGGTGCCGCTCATCCTATCCAGCACCGTGCGCTGTTCGAAGCGCACGGGGATTCCTTTGCCGCGGCAGAGGTCGATGATCTCTTGCAGCCGCGGTCCCGCGGCCCCTTGCGCCACCATTACGTGCTCGATGGGGTGGCCGGCCTGAAGCGCTTCACGGACCGAATGTATGCCGCTGAGGGTGTTCACGCCTGCACGCTTTGGAGGTAGCGCTCCGCCTCGATCGCCGCGCTGCAGCCGGCCGCCGCCGCCGTGATGGCCTGCCGGTAAACGCGGTCCTGGACGTCGCCGGCGTGGAAGACGCCCTCGACGCTGGTGCGCGCGCCGCCCTTGCTCACGATGTAGCCCTCGGCATCCAGCTCTATCTGGCCGCGATAGGGGGCGGTATTGGGAATGTGCCCGATAGCGAGGAAGAAACCGTCCACTTCGCGGTTTGTAATCTCGCCCGTCCGCACATTCCGCAGCCGCACGCCGGTAACATAGCCCTTCTCAACATCGAAAACCTCTTCCACTACCGTGTTCAGAAGGAACTTGATCTTGGGATTCTGCTTGGCGCGCTCCACCATGATGTGGGAGGCACGGAACTGCTCCCGCCGGTGCACCACCGCTACTTCCGAACCGAAATGGGTGAGGAAGTTCGCCTCTTCCATGGCCGAGTCGCCGCCGCCGACCACCATGATCTTCTTGCCCCTGTAAAAGAAACCGTCGCAGGTGGCGCAGGAACTGACGCCGTGGCCGATCAGTTTCTTCTCCGATTCCAGGCCCAGCCAGCGAGCCGAAGCCCCGCTGGCGATGATCAGCGCTTTGGCCTCGATCCATTCGCCCTCGACGTTCAACCTGAAGGGACGCTTGGAGAGGTCGGCCTCCAGTACGGCGCCACTGAGATACTCGGCGCCGAAGTTCAGGGCCTGCTGCTTGATGTTCTCCACCAGCGTGGGCCCTTGAATACCTTCGGGAAAGCCGGGGAAGTTCTCGACCGCGGTGGTCAGGGACAACTGGCCTCCGGGCTCATTGCCGGAGATCACCAGGGGGGTCAGGTTGGCGCGCGCGGCGTAGATGGCAGCGGTATTGCCCGCACAGCCTGAGCCTACAACGACGACATTACGCATGATGGGTTGGACCCGCCCAGGTCCAACCCATCATGCTAGCACGGGAGGAGGTAAACGTTCTCTTCTGAAAGCACTTACAGGACGCGCCGGCGTACAAGGCCCAAGCCGAGCAGCGCGCTGCCGAGCAGGACCAGGGTGGCCGGCTCGGGGACCTGGTTGTTGCCGTCGATAATGTCGTTGCCGCAGTTCGCCGAGGAGTAGTGGATGCCCCAGTCGCCGCCGGCCATGCCGGAGTAGAAGGCCGAAGACACGGACTGCGGGATGGAGACCGAGATCTTGAATTCGGGGCCCGTTCCGCCGCCGGCAACGTTCACCGAACCCGCGCCGAGGTCCGTGATATAGCCGTTTGAGTTGAGCAGCAGGACGATCTCGTCCGGCCGGTAATTGCCGCTGAAGCCGTTGAACGCCTCGGAAGCCGTCAGCGTACCATTGGCGACGTCATTAATGCGGTATAGATGTCCGGCGAGGACAGTGGAGCCGCTCTGCCCGCCGTTGTCTTGCGCGCCCACATGGTCATATAGTGCGATACCGTAGGACAGCGTCCCGCCAAGGCTGAAGAACAAGTCTCCGATATGAACCGTTTTGCCAAGGGTGGGGTCGAAGTAAGGCGCGATGCTGGTGTTGCCAAGGCCGTAGTTCGTGTAAATGTCGGCGGTGACGCCGCTTGCGCCGACGTCGACAACGACTTTCTGGACGTCGAAGCTCGACGCCAAACCAATCACGTCGGGGCTGCCGGCATTGAACGGATCGTCGAATGTAACGGGAGCGGCGCCCGCGATGGCGGCGAGGCTGAGCAGTGCGGTGGTCAGGGAGAGACTGAGTTTCATCGTGTTCACCTGCCCTAGACTCGCATTGGCCGGAGTACCGAGCGATAGGTTGGAAGTCATTACGGATACAGGACTTCCATAGGAAGGCAGTACTGTGTTGCGGGATAGTACTAAGTCTATCGAAGCAGCTGATAAGCCGCGAAGGAACCGGCGTAAGCTATTGATCCCATATACAGAAACTGGATCGCCGGCCATTTCCAGCTACCCGTTTCACGCCTCACTACCGCAATGGTGGACATGCACTGCATGGCGAAGGCGAAGAACACGAGCAGGCTGACGGCGCCCGCCGGTGAGAGATCCAGATGGATGGCTTTCTGAAGTCCAAGCGAGCGCGCGTCTCCGTCCATTCCGTAAATGGTTCCCAAGGTGCCTATTATCACCTCGCGGGCAGCCAGGGAGCTGATGAGGCCGATCCCGATCTTCCAGTTGAACCCCAGAGGCCGGATCACCGGTTCGACCGTGTGGCCCAAGGCGCCGGCCAAGCTTTCTTCGATAGGCGGTGCCACGCCGTCTTTAAGCGGGAGGTGCGCCAACGCCCATAGCAACACGGTGATGGCCAGGATGACCGTGCCAGCCCGCCGCAGAAAGACCTTGGAGCGGTCGAGCAACCGAAGACCGAGGCCGGCCAGAGTCGGCCAGCGATACGGCGGCATTTCGAGCACGAAGGAGGCCGATTCGCTCTTGAGGATCGAACTTTTCAGGATCCGCGCGGTCACGAATGCAGCGGCGAAACCGAGCGCGTACAGCGCCAGCAGCGCCGCCGCCCGAGAGCCCAGCAGAGCCCCGGCAAGGGGTCGCTCGGGGATGAAGGCGGCAATGATCAGGGTATACACCGGCAGCCGTGCCGAGCAGGTCATCAACGGCGCAATAAGAATGGTGGCGAAGCGGTCCCGCTTGTTTTCAATCGTACGCGTGGCCATGATGGCGGGTACGGCACAGGCGTAAGCCGACAGGAGGGGGATGAAGCTCTTGCCCTGCAGCCCGACGCGCGCCATGGTCCGGTCCGCGATGATCGCGGCGCGCGCCAGATACCCGGAATCCTCGAGGATGCCGATGAACAGGAACAGAAGTAGGATCTGGGGCAGAAATACCAACACACTGCCTACGCCGCCCCAGACGCCTTCCACGATCAGCGAGTGCAGGGCCGGGTTGGTGATGATGTGTCCCACCCATCCTCCCGACAGCGTAATGAGGGTTTGCACACCGTTCATGAGCGGACGCGCCCACGTGAAGATGGATTGGAATACGGCCACCACGACCGTGAGGAAAATGAGTGGCCCGGCCACGGGGTGCAGAAATAGCTTGTCCAGGCGGCTGGTCCACAACGGAGGCGCGGGAGGCTGATAGGAGGCGTGGCGGCCGATCCTCGCGGCCCATTCCCGGCATTGCGGAATGTCCTGCAGAACCGGGAGTTCCACCGGGGCCGGTACGCCCATTGAACCGGCAAGGAAATCAACGACAGTTTCGACGCCGTCTCCCCGCGCGGCACTCACAAGTGCCACGGGAGCGCCGAGTTGCCTGGCCAACGCCTGGGTGTCCACGTCGCCGCCGCGATCGGCCAAGTCGTCCGCCATGTTCAGAACCACCAGGGCCGGCAGACCGAGGGAGAGTACCGGCGGCGCCAGGATCAAGTGGCGGCCGAGGTTGGTTGAATCAAGGACCAAAAGAATCGCGTCCGGCCGCGGGACAGCCGTCATGTGTCCCAGCAGGACGTCGCGCGTCACCTCTTCGTCTTCCGAGCGCGGCGTCAGGCTGTATACACCAGGCAGATCGATCAGCGTCACCACGCGTCCGTCCGCCAGCCGCAATTCGCCTATATGCTGTTCGACCGTGACACCGGGGAAATTCGCCACCTTCTGCCGCAGACCGGTGAGCCGGTTGTAAAGGGTAGATTTGCCCGAGTTCGGCGGACCGACAAGGGCCACAACCTTGGGCATAGTCCGCGCTTTCTCCCTTACTTCGCGGCGGAGTCGGTGCGGAGAGCGATCCGCGAAGCCGTATCGGCTCGCAGCGCCACTTCACTACCATCAACGCGGAAAACGCGAGGGTCGCCGCCGGGAGCGCAACAGGCGGCAAACACGGTATTACCAGGGAGGAAGCCAAGTTCCATCAACCGCCGGGCATCGCCTTCGGGCAGGTCGAGGCGGTCCAGAACACCCTGTTCGCCAAGACGCAGCTCACCCAGCGTGGCGGGCGCTCGCCGTCTGCGCCCGGAGGTCTTGTTGAAACTGAGTTGCATTTCGCCTTCAGTATAAAATGTCCTGTTTCGCAATGTCAAGCTTGCAAACGGGAGGGAGGCGTTCGTCAACCTACAAGTTAGTTGCAGAAGCCGGAACGCCAACGCGCGGCTTCCATACTCTCGCGACACTGCAGTCAAACTTGACGAAAGCGTACTGATTCCGCTACCCTCAAGCCAGGGAGGGGTTTCCATGGCTTATGTGATCGCAGAGCCGTGCATCGGCACCAAGGACACGGCCTGCGTGGATGCGTGTCCAGTGGATTGCATCCATCCGCGCAAGGATGAGGCGGACTTCGGCGAATCGACGATGCTCTATATCGATCCGGTAGAATGCATCGACTGCGGAGCATGCGTTCCCGTTTGTCCGGTTTCCGCGATTTTCGCGTTGGACGACTTGCCGGAGAAATGGCGGGAATACGCGCAAATCAACGCCGCCCATTTCGGGCGGTAACGTTACAGATGCTTCCGCGAGGCCTTTCGGAAATCGGAGACTAAACTCGCGATTAATGCGTTTTTTGCTTTGCGCGAGAGGAACAGGGACCTACAATAGGACCATGAAGGTGAGTGCCCAGGAGGAGTACGGGCTGCGCTGCCTCATGCAGATGGCGCGTAACGGAGTAGAGGGAAGCCTGAGTATTCCGGAAATCAGTCGTGCGGAAGGGCTGTCGGCCCCGAATGTTGCGAAACTGATGCGGGTTTTGCGCTTGGGTGGACTGGTGTCCAGCGTGAGGGGTCAGGAGGGCGGCTATGTGTTGGCGAGGCCTCCGGAGAATATCACCCTCGATCAGGTGCTTGAGGTCCTAGGCGAGCCGCTGTTCGGTTCACGGTTCTGCGAGCAGCACACGGGAGTGGAGCGCGCGTGCGCCCATCGCCGCGATTGCTCCATGCGCCCCGTTTGGATAAGCCTCCAGCGCCGTGTAAACGATGTACTGGCCCGGACCAGCTTGCGGGATCTGCTCCGTGAGGAGGAGGAAGTGGCGGAGTGGATTTCCGGCTTTGAATCGGGCGGCAGCCACGGGGACCGCAATATCGTGACCAGCACGGTTTCCGACCGTTGAAGGAAGCGGACGGCGCGGCGGCGCAGGGACGGACCGAGAGGCGTCATGACAACACTCGAGAACGTTCTCGCCCGTTATACGCGGGTGGGGGATCTGTGGGAGAAAATCGATGAACGGAGGGTCCGCTGTCACGCCTGCGGGCATGAGTGCCCGATTTTCGAGGGTCAGGCCGGCGTCTGCAAGGTAAGGCGGAACCAGGAAGGCCGTCTGATGGTCCCCTGGGGGTATGTCAGCGGCGCGCAATGCGATCCGATCGAGAAGAAGCCTTTTTACCACGTTGCGCCGGGGTCGTCGGCTTTCAGTTTCGGCATGCTGGGCTGCGACCTGCACTGCTCCTATTGCCAGAACTGGATTACGTCGCAGGCCCTGCGCGATCCGGACGCTGTTGCGGGCGCCTTTCGCGCCACGCCGGAGGGCTTGGTCGGCCAGGCGCTGGAGGATGGCGCCAAGTTCATAGTCAGCACCTACAACGAGCCGCTGATCACGGTGGAATGGGCCGTCGCCGTCTTTCAGGCGGCGCGCGAAGTGGGCATGGCCACCGGATTCGTGAGCAACGGCAACGCCACGAAAGAAGTGCTCAAGTATCTGCGGCCCCACCTGGATCTGTATAAGGTGGATCTAAAGAGTTTCTCCGACGAGCAATATCGCAAGCTGGGTGGACGTCTGGCGCCGATTCTCGACAGCATCCAGCGCATCCACGACATGGGTTTCTGGCTCGAAGTGGTTACCCTGGTGGTGCCGGGGTTCAACGACTCCAGTTCCGAACTCGGCCAGATTGCGGCCTTCTTGCGCAGTGTTTCACCCGACATCCCATGGCACGTCACGGCGTTTCACGGGGACTACCGGATGACACAACCTGGCGACACGCCGGTCCAGACCTTGGAGCGGGCGGTGGACATCGGACGCGCCGCCGGGCTGCATTACGTGTATGCCGGCAACGCACCGGGGATGGTGGGCGAGAACGAGAACACCCGCTGCCCGAACTGCGGCAAGCGACTGGTGCGACGCCGCGGTTACCACATCCTGCAAAACCTTATTACGGACGAGGGGCGCTGCCCGGGGTGTCAGGCGAGCATCGCCGGGCGTTGGAAAGCGCCCCAGTTCAGAGCTTAAAATCCGCAGCGTCCCGGAAGGGTTCCTCCCGGTCGCGGAAGTCCGGCCGGTAGTAGCTCGCGGCGCCTTCCTCGATCGGCTGCAGCCACCCGTTTTCAAAACCGAGTTCTTCCAGCCACTCGATCACGCGTTCGTATTCACGCGGGCGCAGACGCCGCGCCAGCAGCGGGTAGGACTCCTCATTCACCTTGTGATCCGGATCATACTGCGACATGACGCTCAAGGTGACACGGGGCGACAGCGCCTCCCGGATCCACTCGAGCGTGCCGCGCAATCCGGCGAGATCGTTCGGCAGCACCAGAAGCCGGATCACCAGGCCGCGCCGGATAAGGCCGCGCTCGTCCATCACCAGGGTGTCGCCCACCTGCCGGAACATCTCGGCCACGGCGGCGCGGGATCGCTCCACGTAACCTGGCGCTTTCGAATACTCGCGCGCCGTCTGGTCGTCGGAGTACTTCAGGTCCGGCAGGTAGATGTCCACCACCCCGTCCAGGGTCCGGACGACGTCCACGTTGTCGTAGCTGTTGGTGTTGTAGACCACCGGCAGGCGCAAACCGTGGCCGCAGGCAATCTCCAGGGCCTTCAGGATCTGGGGAACGAAGTGCGTCGGAGACACCAGACCCAGATTGTGGCACCCACGCTCCTCGAGTTCGAGCATGATCTCTGCCAGCCGCTCGCAGGAGATTTCCTGGGCTTCCACCGGAGCAGCAAAGTCCTGGCTGATCTCGTGGTTCTGGCAGTACACACAGCGTAAGTTGCAGTGCCCAAAGAAGATGTTTCCCGTGCCGCGCGCCTGGCCCCGGCGCAGATGGGATCCGCTCAGCGCGGGTTCTTCTCCGAAGTGCGGGGCCCAGGAGGAAACGATGGGCAGGCTTCCCGCGGCGCAAACCTTACGCTCGCCGGCCAGACGATTCACCTGGCACATCCAGGGACAAATGTCGCATGAGGTCAGGCGTTGTTCCAGGAGGCCGGCGCGACGCGCCAGTTCGCCGGATTCGTGCAAAGCGATGTAGGAAGGCAACTGCATCAAGGCGCCGAAGCCAGTCTACCAAAAAGAGAGAAGCGGGCGCGGCTTTGGGTGATTAGGTGAGTGCGCCCGCTGTCGTAACGGGGATTTGACTATATAAGCGCATGGCGAAGTGAATCGGTTACACCCTTAACGAAATATTTGCACAAACTGACCCAACTGATCGCAGAAAGCTCCTTTGGAGCGACCCGGGTCACACGGAAGGGAGATTTTGATCGAGCGCAGGTGGCGGCAATGGTAATTTAACAAGTTCAATCTTCACACTTTTGTCAAGAAGGTGTATTCTGTTGGCATCTGGGAGTGAAGAGGGGCAAAAGCCCGCCTAGCCAGAAGTCCGAGGAAAGAGGAACAAGATGAAACTAAGCAAAGTGTGCTGCTTGGTCCTGGGTCTTGTGTGCCTTGCCTCGACAGGGGCATTCGCGCAAGCAACTTCAGGATCGTTATCCGGTACGGTCACCGATCCGAACGGAGCCGTCATTCCGAACGCGAAGGTGGTTGCCACGCACGAGCCGACCAAACGTGATTTCAACACGGTCACAACCGGTGCCGGCTTGTACGTGTTCCCGACTTTGCCTGTCGGTCCATACACGCTCTCGGTGACTCAGCCCGGGTTCAAGAAGGATGTGCAGACAGGCGTTGAGATTCGAGTCGGGCTACGACAGACTCTGGACGTTAGGCTGGACGTCGGCGACGTATCGGAAAGTGTCGAAGTGAAGGCCGAAGTGCCTTTGCTGGAGACGACCAGCGCCATCCGCGGCCAGAACCTGAGCCCGCAACTGATGAACAGCTTGCCGCTCTGGAACGGCACCCTGCGCAATGCCGAAGCTTTCGTCGGCTACATGCCTGGAGTGAACAGTTGGGGCGAGCTCAGCATCAACGGTTCCAATGGGCGAGCCAAGGAAATCTTGATAGACGGCGCCAGCCTGACCATTCCGGAATCAGGCGGCGTGTCGTTCAACTTCCCCGGGTTCGAGGCTTACTCAGAGTTTAAGCTGATCACGTCCAGCTTTAACGCGGAGTACGGACGGCTGGGCGGAGGCCTGGAGACCTTCGTGACAAAGTCCGGGACCAATGCCATCCATGCCTCCGCCTTCCTGAACATCAAGCGCGACGTGCTAGATGCGGCCGGCTGGAGCGTCAATCAGAATCCCAACAACGCTCCCGGTTTCCGGCCCAAGGAGCGCTTCAATGAAGAGGGTGGCGCAGCCGGAGGTCCGGTCTGGCTTCCCAAGATTTACGATGGGCGGAACAAGAGCTTCTTCTACTTCACGTATGCCAAGATAATCCAGCCCGCATCGATCTCGATCAACTCCGGCGAAACTCTGCCTACCACCTTGATGAAACAGGGGAATTTCACTCAAGTTGCCACCATCTACGACCCTGCGACCACCAGCGGCAACACGCGCCTGCCATTCGGGGGCAACCTCATCCCGCAAAATCGGTGGAGCAACATCAGCAAGAACATCCTGCCGTTCATTCCCGATCCACAGACGGCTTCGGTCACCGGCAACTACCAGTACATCTCCAGGAACAACGTGAACGATTACATCTGGTCGATCAAACTGGATCATTCCATCACCCCCAACAACCGGCTGGCGTTCTGGCTTTCACACGAAAAACAGCTGACCAGCACCGATCAGTACTGGCCCGGCCCGCTTAGCAACGGCCTGGACACTTACCAGCAGCCGGACAACTACCGTGTCAATCACGACTACGTGATCAAGCCCACTCTCCTGCTGCACACGACCTGGGGATTCACCCGGCAACAGCAGAGGTGGGATAATCCGCTCCAGAAGGGATTCGCCTCGAAGATCGGTCTGCCTTTGAGCGATAAGGCGGACGCCACGCCCGTGATCGGATTTGCGACCGATTTTCCGTCTCCCGGTCTACCCGCAGTCTCACTGGGCGGGGCGCAGCCTCTTTCGGCCGGCAATACGACCTGGGGAATGAGCCAGGGCAAAGTGGCCAATGGCGGTCAGTGGAATTGGACAACGCATGTCAGCCAGGAGTTGACCTGGACCCGCGGTAAGCACGAATTCAAGATGGGGTGGGATGTCCGCCGTCTGCGCACGAGCGGAGACGATTGGGCCGGGACCAACGGTTTTTACTACTACGACCGCGCACAGACGGCACTGCCCACTGCCCTCACCACGACCGGCCACTCTTTTGCGAGTTTCCTGCTCGGCACGGCGTCGTACGGTTATTCCACGGCGCTTCCGGTCACCGGAGGGCAGATCCGCTACGGCTACCACGCGGGATTCTGGCAGGACACATGGAGGATACACCCGCGCCTCACGCTGGACTATGGCGTGCGGTATGAAGTGCCGATCGGGTGGCACGACGTGAACGGAAACTACGCTACCGTTGACCTCAGCAAACCGAATCCGGGCGCTGCAGGCCTGCCGGGCGCGTTGATTTTCCTGGGTTCCGGCGCGGGGCGCACCGGCGACAAGCGGCCCTATCCCACCGATTATTCGGATCTCGGCCCCCGAGCCGGATTCGCGTACCGGTTGACCGACAAGACGGTCCTGCGTGGCGGCTACGGCATTTACTACCAGACTCTCGGCAACGGGGGCTGCGGCTGCACGGATGGCTTCAACGGCAACTTCTCGCAGCTATCCGACGGCGTGAACGCCGCGTTCAACTGGGACCAAGGGGGAGTCAAACCACCGGCAGGATTCAAGAACCCGCCGTTCCTCGATCCGAGCTTCGACAACTTCAACGGCGTCACCCGGTTGGGACCCAATTACGGGAAGGCCCCCCGCATATACAACTGGAGCTTCACGATCCAGCACGAACTCCACAACTGGCTCTTCGAAGCGGCCTATGTGGGCAATCGGGGCCACGGTCTCAACTCAGGAGTCCAACTGAATCAGCTCCCGACCAGCTACCTTTCTCTGGGCTCGCTGTTGACCAAGAACATCCTGGACCCCGCGGTGGTCGCCGCAGGCTACAAAGAGCCATTTCCTGGCTTTGCCGCCGGATGGAAGGCCGGCGCGACCCTGGCGCAGTCGCTGCGGCCGTTCCCGCAGTACGGCAACGTGTATGACGCCAACGCCGGAGTCGGGAAGACCTGGTACGATTCGCTGCAAACCAAGGTCGAACGCCGGTTCGGCGCGCTGAATTTCATGGCCAGTTACGTCTGGTCCAAGAACCTTGCCCTGATGACGTACCGGCAGATTTTCAGCCAGGGCACACAGGTACAGGCACAGGATGCCTACAACCTGAAGGACGCGAAACAGCTCGCCTTTATGGACATTCCGCACTTCGTGAATGTCCTTTACAGCTACGATCTGCCTTTCGGCAGGGGGAAGCGGCTCATGGGTTCGGCGAGCCGTGCCGCAAACCTGCTCGTCGGCGGGTGGACCATCTCCGGCACCGGGCAGTACCGTAGTGGCGGTTTGATCCAGATTCTGACCCCTGGCAACCCGCTCGGGTCCACCATCTTCTCAGCGGTCACAAAGGCAAACTACACCGGCCAAACGATCCGGACCGGGGTTTCGGCGACGGACCTGGACCCCAACAACCCGAATGTGCGGTGGTTCAACTACGGAGCCAATTCTCCATTTGCCACAGCTCCGGCCTACACACTCGGAAGTACCGCCATGTACGACTCGCGTTTCCGCAACCCGTGGTTCCGAAATGAGAATCTCGCGATCGTGAAGACCTTCGCGATATGGGAATCCGTGAAGCTCACCTATCGCGCGGACGCTTTCAACATTTTCAACCGGACCGACTTTGGCGGGATTAACGGCACCGTCGGAAACGCCAACTTCGGACGCCCAACGGGCATCCAGGACGGCCCGCGCGCCATCACAATGGGTCTCCGCGCCGAGTTCTAGCGTGCGGACCGCTGCGGCAGGAGACGACCTTCAGTCGCTGATCTCGATTTTCGGCCCCGAAGCGCCGGTGACCTCGAATACGCGGCGGACGGTTTCCTTCGCCATGGCGTGATAGGCGGCGGCGCTAGGGTCCCCGGAATCGCGAAGGGCAATCGGGTTGCCGGAATCGCCGCCGGAACGGACTGCCGGATCCAGGGCGAGTTCCGCGAGGAAGTGTTCACCCATTTCCTGGGCGGTCTTCCGGCCACCCCCGGTTGAGAAGACGTCGATGCGCTCCTTGCAGTGGGGGCAGATCAAGTAGCTCATGTTCTCGACCAGGCCCAGGATCGGCACGCGCACTTGCCGGAACATCTGCACGGCCTTGCGACCATCTTCGAGCGACACGTCGCTGGGCGTGGTAACCACGATGGCGCCCGCCAGCGGGACTGTCTGAATGACACTCAGTTGCACGTCGCCGGTGCCCGGGGGCAGGTCGATGACCAGGTAGTCCAGCTGACCCCAATCAACTCCGTGGAGAAACTGCTGCATGACGCTGTGAAGCATGGGCCCGCGCCAGATCAGGGGCTTGTCGGAAGGAGCCAGAAAGCCCATCGACATCAACTTGATGCCGTATTGGACGATGGGCTGAATGCGCTCATTGACGGCTTCCGGAGTCTCGCGGATCCCCATCATCAGCGGCACGTTGGGACCATACACATCGGCGTCCAGCAAGCCGACTTTGTGCCCGAGAGAGGCCAGCGCCACCGCCAGGTTTACCGCGACGGTGGTCTTGCCGACCCCGCCTTTGCCGCTCCCGACCGCGATCAGGTGATTGACGCCCGGGATGGGTAGGGTAGACTCGGCATGCTGTTGGGAAGGCATACCTTCATTCTACATGGGGGAAGCTGGGATCCTAGTGCGTGCAGCGCGCGAACAGTTCCGCTACCTTGTCGGCGATCACTTCCTCCACGGCCCAGCCGAACGGCGCCGGAATGCCGTACTCCCACAAACCTTCGGTGCCTTCGTAGCCGCCTTCTTTGAGGACTCGCAGGGAGGGAATGTAGGCGGTCAGGTCCGTGTTGTACCCGGAGACCCAAGTGTCTTCCCAACCGTATTCGCGCTTGAACCGAAAGCTGTAATCGACGACCGGTTCGCCGGTAAGCGCCACGAGATTCAACGCGGAGCCTATCCGCCATACCTGGACCGGGTAAGGCCACTTAACGGGGAGCTTGCCGTCACGGTTCAACTGCGCCAGCAGATGCCTGGCGTGGCGGCTCCTGAGCGCATCTTGGCCGTTCGCGGCGGTTCCCAGGACTTCGCGCGACGGGGGTTGCTGCAGCGGCAATTCGGTCACGCCGTAGGCGCACCGGATGGGTCCGCTGACCGTGCGCATTTTGCCATGCAGCACCAGGTCTACGGCTGCGCCGAGAATGCGCCCGTAAGATTCGGCAAGCATGACCGAGTAGGGAACCAGATCCGGGTCCGTACCGTGGTAGCGTGGCAGCGGGTTGGAATCCGCACCGCAGCCGTTCAGAAACAGCGCCACCGCCCCTGGGTGCTTGTCCTCGATAGCGGCTTGCGCATATCCCGCCCAGTCACCGCTGATCTGGTAGCCGGCAAGGGTAGTCGTGTGGCAGGAGTAGCCGAACAGCACCGCCTTTAGCGCACCGGAGGCGTCGCGGATGGCGAGCACGGGCACGTCCTGGTCCACCGG
>JAJFUV010000044.1 GCA_021372245.1 Terriglobales bacterium | reverse complement strand
GGTGCGCAAGTATGGCCCGGGGTTGGCGGTGGAGGTGTCGGCCCCTCCGGGAATCCAGGTGGTCTTCGGGCAGCGTGACGCCGGCGCGACGCACGTGCTCTCGCTGGTGAACCTGTATACAGGCCTCGCCGCTTCGGGAGGCAGCATCAACCCGCAGGTGGGGCCAGTGAAAGTGACCATTCCGCTACGCGTTTTCGTCACCCGGCCCAAAGCCGTACAGGCCATCGATGCGCAAGGCATGCGCTGGCGGGCGGGCCAGCAGGCGCTCGACATCGATATAGCTACCGTGGGGCACCATGCCGTGCTGGTGATTACGTAAGCGGCCTTCGCCGTTATTCCACAACCAATGCATCCACGTCTATGAAGCAATCCGTGGCGGCGGCGTTCTTGGCTCCCAGCGCCCGCACTTCCAAGATGTGTGCCCCGGCGTCTAGTCCGGCGAACCGGGAGCTGGTCCTCCACAACGGCTCCTTCGAGTAGAGGTCGACCATGCCTACGCGGTTGCCGTCGATGCTCACCTCTGCCTGCCCGCGATTGAACGCCTTCGTGTAGGTCCAGACGATCCCGGTCCCCTGGAAGGCGACACGGAACAGGTCGCCAGCGCCGTTGGAGTATGTGATGGAACCGTTCGCCGCCGCACTGAATCTGCCGCTGTCCCACCGCCCAAAGTACTCGATCCGGGGATCCAGGTCGTCGTAAGTTCCGTGCTGCAGAATGGCCGGCGGCGAGGCGGGTGGCGCGTCACTCAGCGTCCGAACCTGCCAGCCTCCATAGCTGAACTCGGGGCGAGTGAAATCCGTGACCATGCGTCGCAGCGCCACGTGAGCCACCTGGTCCGCAGCGGCCGGCGCGACGATCAAACGAATCCCGAGCCGCCGAATCACATCCAGGCATTGCCGGGACGAACCGGCCGCCGTGATGCGCTCATAGAACATGGCGCTATGCCAGGTCGCGGTGAGGGCGCGGCCGGTCAAGCCGGCGATCTGATTGGTCTCGACGAACACAACAGGCTCGCCGGGGTGTTTATCGTTGAGCCAGGCAACGATCTTCCTGACCGGCGCGGAATGGGCGAGGTAGCTCTCCACCGGGTCTCTGCCGAACACAAAAAATTGTTTGTGATACCCACCGGAGGCGGGCGTGAAGTAAACATTCAGCGCCAACAGGGCCACCGCTGTGGCAAGCAGGGCGCGATAGCAAACCACCCCGCGCTGCTTCAGGTCCCCGAGGACGGCCGCCGCAGCCACAGCGCAAAGCGGCAGGACCGGATAGAGGTAGCGGACATTGCCTCGGGAGGCCAAAGTCAGAATCGCCGCCGGGATCCCGACAACAATCGCCATCCAACCGGGATCGGCACGACGCGGCCGCAAAAGAAGCACGGCCAGGGGCGCGAACAGGAAGCAGTAGAAAGTCCATCCCCCGTTCTGCCCCTCGAAATAGCGCGCGGTTCGGAAGGTCAGATCGAACAGGGCAGGGATGGCGGGCGGTACTGGAAAGCGCGCATCGACAAACGGTGCTGCGGATTCGAAGTACGGGGATTTGAAGATATGGTTTAGGAACGGAAAGACTGGATTGCCGGTCCGTACGAGAGCGCCGAGGTAGGGCGGAGCGCCGAAAAGCAGGATGAGCGCGATGATGGCTGCGGACAGGCGTAGCGCACGGCGGCGCCGCAATTCGAGGCCGAGCAGGATCAGCGCGGGCGCTAGATAAGCAAGCGTGCCGTACTTGGTCGCCAGCGCAGTCCCTAGCAGCACGGCCGCCGTCAGCGCATCGCGCCGCTCACCGCTTTCCTCGTAACGCAGCATCGCAGTGACGGTGCCCATCAGCATCGCGGCCAAGAAGTTCTCGATAAACAGGGAGCCGGTCGCCAACTGGACCATCGGACTCGATGCAAACAGCGCCGTCGAAAGGAGAGCCGGAGCTACAGGCAGCAGCCGCCTGGCCAGGCGAAACACCATGAATGCCGCCGAGAGCAGCATACCGAAATTGAACAGGCGCGCGGCAGCCTCGCCGCCGAGCATGTAGGCCGCCGTGAATCCCCAGTCGCCCACCATCGGAAATACCGCCCAGGCGGTCTCCCGCACCTCAAACATCCATTGGTGGTGTGTGTGGATGGAAGCGGGTATGGCCAGGTGCATCGCCAATCCGTCGGCGCTCACCTCGGGGCCGAGGACTACGGCCAGATGCATCAGCAGCACGAAGCCAAGCGCCGCCATCGCCCAGCGGCCGTTCAGCTCAGCATCTTCCGCCTGCCACAAGTCCAGCAAGCGCCGCCGCTGCAAAATGAGTGGGATCGCAAAAGCGACTGCGTAAACCACGGGATAGTTCACCGGCAGGAGCACGGCAAGGCCGATCAACAACGAGTAAAGGCTCAGGCCGGCAAGAAGCGCCAGCACGCCATCCGTGCCGCACAGCCTCCCCAGCGCCCACGCCGAAGCAAAAAGGAACAGCACCGCCAGTGGGGCCTGCACGCCGGCGACAAGCGCGGTGCCGATGAATGCCGCTGCGAGCGTCACCCTGACAAACCAGCGGGGCCGGAAAGAGAGTACAACCAGTGCCCATGCGCCGTAGGCGCCTCCGAACCAGGCCAGCCGCACCAAACCCTCAGGCATCCAAGCCTGCTGGTCGAATAGCCTCTCCGAAACCAGGCCGTAAAGGAACAGAACGAGCAATGCGACGAAGACAGGCCAGAATAGGACTCGACGGATCATGTTGCGGACTTCCGGATGACCATGAGCCGCTGTGTGAACACCAGCGGCCAGAGGACTTTCTCGAATACGACTTCGCCATGGCCGGACACCGCGGCCCGCATTTCGCCGGCAGTCAACGGCCTCTCATCGGGAAAACGCCAGACGCCGAGAGCTTCGCAGATCCCGCGGGCGGCCCGGTAAAGCCAGGTCGGCGTGGGCGCGGAGATCAGCGCGAGTCCTCCGGGACGCAAGAGGCGCAAGTGAGTTTCGATCGCCTTCCGCGTACCCTCCCAGTCGAAATGTTCGATCAGGCCAACGCTGAAGACGGCATCGGCTTCGATATCCAGGTTCAGGTTCATCACGTCCTGGCGGTGCAGTCGTAAACGCGGATCGGTCCCGGCCCTGCCGCGGAGCAACTCGAGGCCGTGCGCGCTGGTGTCCACCACGTGATAAGCGCCGGGTTGCAGAACACGGCAGACGTCGTCGAAGAAGCAACTGTTTCCTCCGCCCAGTTCCACAACGGTTCGCAGCTTCCCCCCTCCAAAGCGCTTCAACGCGGACACCAGCACCGCCACGGTGTATCTCCGCGTGATCCTTGCCGTGAAAGGCGTCTTTGTGTAGTAGCGATCCCAATCAGTGGCGTGGACGGTGTCTCCGCGGCGAAACACGTACTCGCGCTGGATGATGAAATTAACCGGGAAGAGGATGGATTCGGCAATCATCTTGGCCGCCGCCACCGGCCACGCGCTGAAGGAACGGATGAATACAATCAGCGCATAGGACGCCGCCCCGCTTGCCACTACCAGAAGCAGGTAGCGAGGTAGCAACTTGCGGTGCCGCTGGTGGGAGAGGAACACCGCCCGCCGCGCGGCGGGGTAGTTGAACAGAATGGCGCCCGCGCGGCCGGCGACCTGCGACGACACGATGCCGCCGGTCGAGAAGAACGCCGCTAGAAAAATCAGGTTGTCGAGAACGGACGTGGCGAGCGAGAGCAGAGTGAAGCGGAGCAGCACGAACCCCACCCGCATCGAATCGAACAGCGGGTTGAAATGCGAGGATGGATTGCCCGGCTCGTAAAGGGTCCGGATATCCACTTCCGCGATGGTGCAGCCGTGGTGCCTGGCCGCTATCAGCATGTCCAGCTCAAACTCATAGCCTGAGGAACCGATTCCCAGCAAGGGCTCCAGCAATGAACGGGGGATACCGCGGAGCCCTGTCTGCGTGTCCTTCAGGTTGTGGCCCACCAGCCAGCGCACCAACCGCCGCGCCATTACGTTGCCAATCCGGCTGCGCCAGGGCACATCCCGGCCGAACTGCCGGCTGCCAAGAACCAGACGATCGCGCAGTTCGGCCATCCTGGCGGCCACGCGCGCGATGTCGGCGGGATCGTGCTGCCCGTCGGCGTCCGCGGTGACAATGCCTTCGATATCTGGGCACACCGAGAGAACGTGCCGGATTCCGGTCTTGAGCGCCGCGCCTTTCCCCATGTTTTCCGGATGCCGCAGCAGGTCGACGCCAGGGATCTCCGCGCAGGCAGAGAACGCCCCGTCATAGGACTCGCCGCTGCCGTCATCGACGATCACAATGCGGTCGAAGCGCATTTCGGCCAGACGCGCCACCATTTGAGGAAGGGATTGCAGCGGTCGGAATGCGGGGATGACGATGGCCAGGGCCATATTCCGGACGGCAGTTGAGCAGTGTAGCACAGCGACGCGGACCTCACGCATCTGCCGGAATCAGGCGTGTTAATCTGGTGCGATCATGGGCCTGGAACAGCGGACGCTATGGGGGCGCCTCGCCGCGGCGGTTCCGGCACTGTGCTTCCTAATCATCGGCTGCGTCCTGATTCCATACCCTGGTCTCCAAAACGACGAGGCGCTGTTCGCAACGGCCATCTACGGTCAACCCGGCATGGCGTACGAGGTGAGAGTGTTCGGAGTCAGGATTCCCTTGATGGTGATGAGTTACGTGGGCGCGCTAAAGTCCTGGCTGTACGCGGTCATCTTCGCGCTGTGGCATCCCTCGGTCTGGTCGACGCGCATTCCGGTTGTGCTCATCGGCGCCGTCACGGTCTGGCTCTTTTACCTCCTTCTGGTGCGAATCTCGGACATTCGCGCGGCAGCAATCGGATCGGCAATCCTGGCCACGGACTGTTTGTTTCTCCTCACCACGTGCTTCGATTGGGGTCCGGTTGCGATCCAACACCTGCTGCTGGTCGCGTCGATGTTGCTTTTCGTGCGATTTCACGAGAGCGGCTCGGCGAAGGTTCTCGCGGCGGGAGCGTTCTGCCTGGGATTGGGCCTATGGGACAAGGCTATCTTCGCTTGGTCCATCGCGGGCCTCGCGGCAGGCCGTCTGGTGGTTTGCCGGCGCGCACTGGTCCGTCGAATCTCCCTTCGCCATGCCGGGATCGCCGCGGCGTTCTTTGTTGCCGGGGCTCTGCCGTTGGTGATTTACAACGCGGCACACCCGCTGCAGACGGTCAAGGAGATCGCCTCGCACGCGGACTTCAACCTGGCTGGCAAGTTCTCATATCTGATCCATTCGCTGGACAGCTCCGCGCTGTTCGGCTACCTGGTTTCAGTGCCCGTGGGGGAATCCTTCTCCTTCCAGCACGCTCTTCTGCCGTGGGCTGTGGCTGCGTCTTTATTGGCCCTGCCGTTTCTCTGGCGGACCGCCGCAAGGCCGGCGATGGTGTTCGCGCTCGTGTTCGTAGTGGTTGGCTGGCTCGCAATGGCTTTGGGCGGAGGCGGAGGTTCGGTGCACCACACCGTGCTGTTGTGGCCCATGCCGCAGTTGCTTGTCGCGGTGAATTTTGCGGAGATCTCCGGGCGCCTGAGGCGATTTGGCAAGGCCGTGGCGGTAAGCGCAACCGTGCTGCTGGTTGCGTCAAACCTGCTGCTTCTCGGCCAGTATGGGAAGCAGCTCTCCCGCAGAGAACTGACCACGGTGTGGACCGACGCGATCTATCCGCTTGCGGACTATCTGGAGACCTTGCGCGCGTACCAGCAGGTCCATATGGATTGGGGAACTGTGAACGGCCTCTGCCTGCTCAAGAAATGTACTCTCCCGTCCGTAATCGGTACCGGCTACCTGTCCAGGGACAGTGTCGACGCTGCCGGCTTGAAGGGCGTCGCCGAAATGATGGCAGACGCACGAAATATCTACATCTCCCATGTCCCGGGCGCCCAGGTCTTCGCGCGCGAGAACGAACGGTTTCGGGCCATTGCCCGGGACAGCGGCTACCGGCAGGACACCCTGCGCGTCATTCGCGACGGGCGAGGCAGGCCCGTCTTCGAGGTGTACCGGCTGCGTCCTGTCGCCGGCGAGGAGCGCTGGCCCGAGTGATGGCGGCGCCGTGAATCTGCGAGAATGGTCGTTTCCCATGCAAACGTGGTCGCCGCGGTCCTGGCGTTCCAGGCCGGCGTTGCAACAACCCGCTTATCCCAACGTGCAGGTGTTCGACGAGGCTGTGAAGGAATTGGCGTCCATGCCGCCGCTGGTGACGGCGGGCGAAATCGACGCGCTGAAGACACAATTGGCCGATGCCGCCGAGGGCCGTCGATTCCTATTACAGGGTGGCGACTGCGCGGAGCGCTTCAGCGAGTGCGCTCCTGAACAGATCACCAACAAGCTGCGAATCCTGCTGCAGATGAGCGTGGTGCTGGTGCACGGCAGCAAGCGTCCGGTGATCCGCGTGGGGCGCTTCGCCGGCCAGTACGCCAAACCGCGCTCGGAAGATCTTGAGACGCACGACGGCGTCACACTGCCCAGCTATCGCGGCGACATGGTCAACCGGCCGGAGTTTACCCCCGCCGGCCGGACTCCGGATCCGCAGTTGTTGTTGCGCGCCTATGGCCGGTCCGCCCTCACGTTGAACTTCATCCGCGCACTGGTCAAAGGCGGTTTCGCCGACCTGCACCATCCCGAGTATTGGGACCTCGAGTGGATGCGCCACTCGCCCCTGGCCGGAGAGTACCGCAAGATCCTCGTCGCCATTTCCGATTCGCTGCGCTTCTTCGAGAACGTGCTGGGGATTCACGCCGAAGAGGTTCACACGGTGGATTTCTTCACCAGCCACGAGGGCTTGCACCTGGACTACGAAGAAGCGCAGACCAAATCCGCCACCCCCGGGCGCTACTATAACCTCTCGACACACTTTCCGTGGATCGGCGTGCGCACGGCGGGCGTGGATGATGCCCACGTCGAGTACTTTCGCGGCATCGCCAACCCCATCGGCGTGAAGATCGGGTCCTCGACCAGCCCGGCGACACTGCAGCGGCTGATCGAAACCCTGGACCCGGACCGCGAGCCCGGGCGCCTCACGCTGATCCATCGCTTCGGCGTAGACCGCATCGAAGACTGCCTGCCCAGGCTGATAGAAGCCGCGCGAGCTACGGGGCGTCGCGTTCTGTGGTGTTCCGACCCCATGCACGGCAACACCCGGCTGACCGCCGACGGCGTCAAGACCAGAAGCTTCGCCGACATTCTCGCCGAGCTTGAGCGCGCTTTCGACATCCACGCGGCGCGCGGCAGCCGGCTGGGCGGCGTGCATTTCGAGCTGACCGGCGAGGACGTCACCGAGTGCACGGGCGGCGCGCGGGGCCTTTCGGAAGCCGACCTGGGCCGGGCCTACAAATCCGAAGTGGATCCCCGGCTCAACTACGAGCAGGCACTGGAGATGGCGCTCCTCATGGCGCGCAAGATGAGCCAGCATTAACCGGCTGCCGCGTCGGGCTCCGAACAGCGAATCAAACCCTTTCAGATGCACAGAAGCATATCCGCTTGACAATCATCGTTATAACGGATATTGTTGGAACATGGAAGGAAAACTGGCGAAGGAGATCTGGCAGACTAAGCCCTTCTCGTCGCGGGAGGAAGAGGCGTACCTGAACCTCGGCCGCACGTTTGAGTTCCTGCAGGCGCGCGTGGCCGGACTGCTGAAGCAGTACGAACTCACCCCGGTCCAGTACAACATGCTGCGCATCCTGCGCGGCGCTGATTCCGAGGGGATCACCTGCAAACAGGCTTGCGAGCGAATGTTATCGCCCGACCCGGACATCACCCGCCTGCTCGACCGCATGGAGGCCCGCAAGTGGCTGCGGCGCGAACGCAGCCCGGAGGACCGGCGCGTGGTGATGACCTGGATCACCCCCGAAGGATTGGATTTGGTGAACCGGATCGATCAGCCACTCGCGGATCTGCTGCGGAACATGATGGGCTTTATCGGCCAGATTCGGCTGCGGGAACTGATCGAAACGCTGGAGGCACTTCGTGCGAATCCGGCGTAGGTTTTTTTGCATCGAACAGTTGTTATCACAATTAGCGTTGTAACGCAAGGAGGAAAGATGAAACGATTCAATCGGATGCAGTCTTCGGCCGCTGTGGCGGGCCTGTTGCTTCTGGCTGGTTCCGCGCTGGGCCAATCAACGTACAGTCTCGATCCCGCGCACTCCTCGGCCCAATTCAGCGTGCGCCACATGATGGTTTCGACCGTTCGCGGCCAGTTCACCAAGGTCGCCGGCACCGTGGTCTATGACCCGGCCAACCCGTCCGCAACCCAGGTGGATGCCACCATCGGTGCCGCTTCCATCAACACCAACAATGAGAAGCGGGACGCTCACCTGCGCTCGCCCGATTTCTTCGACGCGGCGAAATACCCTACTCTCACCTTCAAGAGCAAGCGTGCGTGGAAGGCGGACGGCGTGCTCCAACTGGAAGGCGCACTCACCATGCACGGCGTAACCCGGGACGTGGTTCTGCGAGTCGACGGACCCACGCCGGAAACCAAGGACCCGTGGGGTAACGTGCGCATCGGCGCCACCGCCACTACGAAACTGAATCGCAAGGATTGGGGTCTCGTCTGGAACCAGGCTCTCGAATCCGGCGGCGTGCTGGTGGGGGAGGAGATCTCCATCACCATCGACGTCGAAGCCGTGAAGCAGAAGCCCGCCGCACGCTGAGCGGCGGGTCTTTGTCAGGCGGCGAGCACTCCGGTGCGCTTCCAGTTGGCGATCCGCGTGAAATGGTACTGGAAATAGAAAAGCGCGAAGAAGAACGTCATCACGGGGCTCAACTGCAATCCGATGGGCTCCACCGTGTTGTAGTAATTGAGCAGCGAGCGGCGCATGCCGAATACACCCAGGAGGCCGAAGACCGCGGACAGCACCGCCACGATGAGATATGTCAGGAAGATAACAGGGAGGACCATTCCCAACCTCTCGCTACCCATGGCCGCCGCGGTTCCGCCTATCCCGATTCCCACGGCCACCATTACGATCCAGCCGCCGATCGCCACCAGGAAGCTGACGACGAACATCATGATGGACTTGTTGTTGGGATCGAGTTTCCTGACGAAGGCTGCCTGCACAAATAGCCAGATCAGGCCGAAGATGCCGCAGAAGATAGTGATCACCAACACCAGTGCCCAATGCAAGGAAGGCGGCACAGGGCCGCTGGCAGGCGTGGGGACGGAAAGACTCGCCGGAGCTGCCGAGGGCGGCTGCGCGAATGCCGGTGACGGCGCCTGATAACTGGGCGCGGGGGCTGGAGCCTGAGCGGGTGCGCCGCCCAGGATTTGGGAGACCGGCACCCATGCCGGCATCCCCTCCGCCCACGCCATATCGCTCGGAAGAACATTGCCGCTGGCGACAAACTGCTTCAACTCTTCGACGCTGTATGGACCGTATTGCTGTCCACCGCGGTGGATCAAGTACTTCATAGCGTCCACGCCTCCCTAAGTAGCATAAAAGGATCGCCGGATCTCGAAAGCCGGCTGGTAGACGAGCATACTCTATGCGTTTCAGCCGGCGCAACCGATGCCGGGCGGCTGATACGCTGAATACACGATGAAGACGACGCTCCTCGCTCTTGCTCTACTGCCGGCTATCAGTCTCGCTCAACCAGCTTCTCCCATTCGCAGCTATCTTGAACAGCTTGCGCTTGACCAACTGGCGCAGAGAGACGCCGCCGTCGCAAGACTCACCACACGCGCGCAGTGGGATGGGCGCTGCACCTACGTGCGCGAAACATTTCTGAAGATGATCGGCGGGCTGCCCGGAGAACGTGCGCCGTTCAACATCCGCCGGACTGGCGTCCTCGACCGCGGCACGTACCGTGTCGACAAGATCATCTTCGAAAGCCTTCCCGGAATGTACGTCACCGGGAACCTTTACATACCGCAAACCGGCAAGCCGCCCTACCCCGCCGTGCTGCAGCCGACGGGGCACAGCACAACGGCGAAGAATCGGGCCTTTTACCAGACTCTTGCAATCGGGCTGGCGAAGCAGGGGTTCGTAGTGCTGACCTACGATCCGCTGGGCCAGGGTGAGCGCCGGGTTTTCTATGACGCCGACCTCCAGGATTCGAAAGTCGGTTCCGCGACCATGGAGCATTCGATGATCGGGCTGCGCGCGCTGCTGGCGGGCGAAAGCGTGGCTCGCTACATGGTGTGGGATGCCATGCGCGCGCTGGACGTGCTGGAGGCGACGCCGGAGGTGGACCGCAACCGCCTCGGCGTGACGGGTTGCTCCGGCGGCGGCACCATGAGCGTGTATCTTGCGGCGCTCGACAGCCGCGTGAAAGCCGCGGCGCCGGCCTGCTACGTCACCAGTTGGGAGCAACAACTTTCGGGCACCGGACCGCAGGATGCCGAGCAGCAGTTCCCGGATCAGATGTCGGCCGGAATCGACCACGTCGACCTCGTCGCCCTGGCCGCGCCCATGCCCTACCTGATCTGCTCGACCGACCAGGATTTCTTCCCTCTCGAGGGCGCGCGCAAAACCTATGAAGCAGCGCGGCGCATCTGGCAGCTTTACGGCGCTGCCGATCGCATTGACTGGTTTCACGAACCCGGCCCGCACGGCGTTTACAAGGCGGGCCGCGAGCGCATCTACGCGTGGATGCGGCGCTGGCTGGGCCGGGAGAGCGGCGACGTGCGAGTCGAAGAGCCACCCATCGAGACCGAACCCGAGGAGCTGCTCAACTGCACGCCGACGGGGCAACTGGCGACATCCCTGAAAGGGGAGACGGCAAGTTCCATGAATAGCCACCGCTTCGCCGCCATTCCGGCCGGGCGCGGAAATCCTCGTGACAAGATTCTTCGGCTTACGCGCTATGCAACCGCCGATGTGCCCATGCACCTGCAGTCGCTTGGGAGCACCGAGGCCGAAGGCTATCGCGTCGAACGATTGACATTCGACACTGACCGGAACCTGACCGTCCCCGCGCTGCTGATCACCCCTACTAGCGCGCCCTCGCGAGCCGCCATCTACGTCAGCCAGTCGGGCAAAGAATCGGGCGGCAAACCGCAGGCCGACGCGATCGAGCTTGCGCGGCGAGGGTACGCCGTGCTGGCGCTGGACGTCTCGGGAACCGGACAGCTCGCACAGAATACCAGGGGCTATGCCGACGCGTGGTTCGGCCAGGAACGCATCGCCTGGCTGGCGTTGATGACGGGGCGACCGCTGGTTTCGCTGCAGATGCGCGACATCACGCGCGGGCTAGATGTGCTCGAAGCCAAAGGCTTCCGTCCCTCCGCGGGCGTCCTTGGTGTGGCGCGCGGCCCGGTTTCCGTGGGTCTGCTGCACGCCGCGGCAATCGACTCGCGCATCGGTCAACTCACTCTGGAAGACATGCCGTGTTCTTATGCGGCCATCGCCGCGGCGCCGATACATCGCAGGGTTTTCGAAATGGTAGTCCCGGGAGTACTCGGGCAGTACGACCTGCCGGACCTGGTGGCGTCGCTCGCGCCGCGTCCTGTCACGCTGCTCAACCTGCGGTCGCCAACCGGCGCAAGCCTCCTCGAAAAGGATCGGCTCGCAGAATACCGCACTGCAATCGAAGCGTACGCAGCTTCCGCCAAGCCCAAGGCTCTCACAATTCGTGTGCGGCGCGAAGAGGAGGCGCTGCCTCAGCCCGCGTATTGACCGATGACGATGATGGCGACCGGCATGTCGCCGATCTTCGTGTGCAGCACCCAATCATCGCCGGCTTGGGTGAGGCCTGTCGCACTGCCTGCGTCTTTACGCAGGCTCAAAGCAAGCGGATGCGGCGTACCGGAGGTCTTTCGCGCCAAATCCATCAGCTTCTCAAAGTTTGGCGTTGCGTCCAGGCCCGGATCGTCAGCCAGTCGCACCAGGATCAAAAAGTCGCGTTGCGGCGCGACTCCCTGATGATCGCCGTTGACCGGATACAAGCTGTAGCGAAGCGTGTAAATCCCCGGCTTGATTTGAAAACCGCGACGGTCACTGGATTCGACCACGTACCGCACCACGCCAAGCAGCGCGCCGTGCGGGATCATCGGTAGCGAGACGTTTTGCTCGGTCGAAGCGGGGCCGCCAGGCAAAGCGGCCCGCATCCAGATTTCAAACTTGGCTGCGCCGTCCTGACCAAGGACTTTGGTGCCGCTCTTCTCGAGCGCATTGCGTACCGCGTCCGGCACTTCAGCGGGCGCCGCCGCGCCCGGAGCGGTTTTGTAATCGGCCGCGAACAACGCTGTTCCCAGAGCGAGAATCACGGCGAAAACGCGCATGACCGCAACTCCTTTCCCAGATGTTAGAGTCAGTGTGCCAGTGCGGGGACGAGAACGGCATCCAATGCTTCATCCGTCACCGTCGCGACGCGCACGTTCTTGTGCAGGCTCCAGCGTTCGATGTGCTCGGCGGCGGCGCCGGGATCGACCTTCTGCATCGGTCCCAGGGTCTCGATCTCGAGCATGACGTCATTCACGAAAGACTCGACCGAGCAGCCGAAGTCCGGGTAAGTCTTCGTGGGATCGGCCGTGGTCTGCTTCACGAACAGATCAGTCCCTAGCAGATAAGCGCCCCAGCTATTCTTGTTGAACAACCCGATCTTCTGTGGCGCACTCACGCTTGGATCCTGCCGGAGTGCCATGTACTTCTTGGTGAACGTCCAGCGCTTGTCGGAAAAATCCGTGTAGGCCCACATAACCAGCGGATTGGTGGGCAGCAGCATCTCGGGATGCTTGCCGCGCGGCGGGAAACCGAAGATGGCAGTGCCGTTCGGCGCCATCATGCTGAGCGTCCAGGGCGCGAATTCGATGGTCCAGGCGTTGTGGTTCTTCACGCGGTGGATCAACTCGACATTGGAGCCCGACGCCGCCATGCGGATCACCATCTGCTTCTGAACGCCAGTGGAGGGTTCCACGGGTTCGGTGGCGGTGAGCACGTCGCCCTCGATCTCAATCTTGACGGGCACGTTCTCCGGCGCCCACGAAGTGGCGAGCGTTTCCGGCGCCACCCAGATGCGGTGGCCGCCGCGAAGCTGAAACTCCTTTTCGCCGGACTTGCCGAGCTGGTCGGCGTATTCCTTCAGGAGGTTCTGCCCGCCGATGAAGGCGTAGCGCATCACGCGCGGACCCACGTCGCTCGTGACGATCAACTCCACTTCGCCATTCGAAATACGGTAGCAATTCGGCCACCCTTTCCAGGCGGTCTTCTCAATCTTTACAGCTGCGGAAACGGTCATGGTAAGAGCCAGTGCGATGGATAGGATCTTGCACATCGTACCGCTATTATGGCGCAAACTCAGGCTTTCGTGTGCCGCAGATGGTCGTAACCGCCCGGCGCGAGCGGGCGCCCGAAGAACTCCACCACGCCGGCCTTTCCCTTTTCCATGGTGCCCACGCGCGTAAGCGGCAAGCCCTTCGATCGCGCGGGCGGCTCCACTCCGGGAGGTAGCGTGAACAACAGTTCGTAGTCCTCTCCGCCGTTGAGCGCGTGGTCGAGCGTGGCTCCGCGCGCTACCGGCAGCGGGCGGTCCAACCGCGCTTTCAGTCCCGAGGCCTTGGCGAGCCGGTGCAGGTCGATGGAAATGCCGTCGCTAAGGTCCATGGCCGCGGTAGCCTTCAGACGGGTGCGCAGATAGCGGCCCAGTTCGAGGCGAGGCTCGGGATAGAGATGCCGGCGCCAGGCTGCGCCGTGCCCGGTCTCGAAGCCCAACGCCGATCCGCCTAATTCGCCGGAGACCCAGATGGAATCGCCCGCACGCGCACCGTCGCGGCGTAGTGCCGTGCCGTGCGGGACCACTCCTCCCGCCACCATGTCGCAATAGACGCACCCGGCGTGTCCCAAATCTCCGCCTGCGAGCACCGCACCACTTCGACGAACAAGGCGCAGCAACCCGCCATAGAACTTGTCCAGCCATCGACGGTCCGTCCAGCCGGCCAGCGCAAGAGATACCAGTACAAATCGCGGCGCGCCGCCCATGGCGGCTATATCGCTGAGCGCGCGTGCCGCGGCGCGCCATCCCACGGCGTCCGGCGGGTGCGTCGTAGCGCGGAAGTGGATGTCTTCGATCACCATGTCGGTGGTAAGAAGAAGGTCTTCCCGCGCACCGGGCGATTGGTAGATGGCACAGTCGTCCCCAATGCCCAACTTCACGCCTTTGCCGTGCGCCCCCGCGGCCAAGCTGCGAATCCTTTCGACCGCTTCCAGTTCGTTCATCGCACGATGGTGGCCGCCCGCAGCTTGTCCAGTTCCCGGCGCGCGATGGCGGCCCAGGAACTCGCCGGATCGAGCCGCAGGTACGCGCTCCAATGCTGCAGCGCCTTCATGGTTTCGCCGTGCGCCTGATAGAGCAGCGCGAGGTTGTAGTGGGCGTCGGCGTATCGCGCGTCCAACCGTAGCGCGGCCTGATAGTGGAATGTGGCCTGGACAAAATCGTTCTGCTCGTCGTACAGGTTACCCAGGTTGAAGTGCGCAAGCGCGTAGTCGGGGTTGACCTCCAACGCCTTGCGGTAATACTCGGCGGAGGCCTTGTACTGGCGCGCATAGAAGTGCAGCGTACCGAGATTCACCATGGCCGCCGAAAACGTCGGGTCCAGTTCGATAGCTTTGGCGTACGAGAGGCGCACCTCCTCGAACGGCGTGCCCACCGACTCCTGCTCCAATCCCTTCTGAAACCAGCATTCGGCTTCGCGCTTGCGGGCGGCTTCCTCGTCCTTGTCGGATTTTTTCTTCTCCGGGAAAGCCAGCAGCTTGTCGAGTTCCTCGCGGTCGAAGTCGAGCAGAAGCTGGCCCGAGATGGCCTCCATGCGCTGCTCGCCGACCTGCACATTGATGTGTCCGCCTTCGGAGTAGATCCTCAGTTCGGTGAGAGGATCGGAGGCCTCACCCAGCTTGCTCTTGAGCGCCGCGATGGCTTTGCGGATGCGCGCTGGGGGCACCTTGGCACGGCGTAGGCTGGAAACCGTGCGCAGCGCGATGAGGTCATGGAACGAGTAACTGTCCCCGTCCGGCACCAGGCGTTGTGCACGCCAGCTCTCCAGTTGGCGGCTCGACAGCCCGAGCAGGCGGCGGACTTCGTCGGGGGTATAGCGCTCCTTGGGCACGACACCGGGCACGCGAAGATTTTAGCACGCCACGAAATTGCTGATGCCCAATCCCTACTTGTAATTCACCTCACGCGAACTCCAATTGTTGTAGTAGAAGTACGCCTGATCGAGCCCCGTGATGGTTACTTTCGATTGGCTCGGCAGCGGCTGGCTCCCCACGGCTAAATACGTCCCCGTGGTCGAGTTGTTCGCCGGCAGCCCCAACAGCACGTAAGGGCGAATGGTGAACTCGCCCTTGTCGGCGCGTTCGGCACAAAAGAACTTCGCTTTCACGTCGTTGGCGGTGTCCACGCTGGTTCCGGTAATGGTCACGAAATCGCGGCTCGCATCGCCGCCGGTCCAGGTGACGCGGTAGCCATCGGAACGCGTGATGTCGAGGCGAGTGGATGGGATGTTGGTCCACACCACCGGCGACCGTAGATCCTGGCGCAAGCTGAACGCTCCCAGGCCCGTCCCGCCGGAGCCGTTGTCCACCCGATATGTGCCGTTGACCAGGAATTGCGGCAGGGGAACCGAACCCGTTTCGCCGCCCACGTAAGAGAAATAGCTTCCTTCCGACACTATTCTGACCTGCTTCGTGATGCCGTTCGGATTCTTCACGTTAAGGGCCTCGCCCGCTTCGAGCGAGTCGGGCTGGTACAACACCAATGAAGGCGCGCTCGCTCGCAGCATGTCCACCACGCAGGAGCCAAATCCCGTGAACCGGGCAGGCGCATTGTACCGGATGGCGCGATCAGTCTGGAAGCGGCTGAAATTTGCCAGCACGGTTTCGCTGGTCTGGGCCGGGTCGACCGTAGGTGAGGTGAAGATCCCGCGCCGGTTGAGTTCGATCCACCCGGCGGTCAATTTCCCACCCTCGCTCATCAGCTTATAATTGTCCGCGGTGAAGCCGGAAGGATCCTCGCAGAAGTTGCCGGACTGGGAGATGGACATGGTGGTCGAGTTGCTCACACCTTGCCCAGACCTAACCACGACGGGCACATAGCATCCGGTCACTCCCAAGGGCACATAGAAGTAGATCTCGTCCACGCCCGCGCAGCAACCGGAACGCCCGCGGTAGTACACAGTGGCGGGCTGGCCTCCTACCCAGACTTCGATTGGGGTGCTCATATCTCCCGGCAGCGGCCCCGCCGCTTCATTGCCTGTCACCGCTCCGAGGCCGCTTCCCCACAACGAAACCAGTTCCATCGGATGCGCTGCTTCGAGCAGGGTGTTCACCGGCCGCGCGGCACCGCGCACGATCTGTATGACCGCGGGTCCGTTGCCTTGTGAATTCAGGGTGAAGATCCCGAAGGCGGCCGGCACGACGCGGATTGGCGCCGGCAGACCAACCTGGCCTGCATACGTCACGGAGATGGTGCCGTCGCCCGTCGGCGTATTTGAAGGCAGGATGGCCGCCAGTTGCGTCGCCGACGTGTAAACCATGATGGCATCGACCGTCACGCCGCCCACCGTCACCTGGAGTGAGGTTCCTACCAGATCCTTCGGCAGAGGCCAAGTTTCCGCCTGGTACATGCCGCGTGGCCCCATGTTACGGCCGAACACTACGAACATGGAGCCTTGCGCCACACCGAATGCCGGGTAACCGGGGAGCAGATAGCTGGCAACATTCATAATCGGCCCTTCAATGGTGGGCTGCGCGAGGGACAGTCCAGCCAGGAGGAGGGTCAAGAACAATACCGCAAGTCGATGTGCGCGCATCACGCACCTCCTTGAATATCTGTTCTGTAATGATAATCCCCGACCAGTCAACCAAGATGCAATCGCGACTTTGCCTTAGATTGCCAAGCAGGAGTTACCAGCCGCGACCGGCTTTGTCGGCCATCCCGGCCGGCACGAAGTATAATCAGGGATCGCTTGTTTGAAGCGCGCGGCCCCTTAGGCCCGCGGAAGGAAGTCATTACCCATGCGCCAACTGCCACGCGACACCATGACGGCTCGCGAACGGATCGAGGCCACTCTGCGCGGAGAACTCCCGGACCGCGTCCCCATCTTCGACATGATTCAGCACGTGCCGTTGATCGAGCACGTCACCGGCGAGAAGCTCACACCGTCCAATGCGCTGGACCTGTTGTGCCGCACCATCGGCGAGCGCCTGGATATCACGCGCGGCATCGCACCCCCGGCAGAGGAGACTGTCGTGCGCTACCCCGACGGTTTCGTCTACAAGCAGGAATGGTGGACCACGTGGCTGATCGAGCGGCCGTTCAAGGACACGGCCGGCTTGCTCGAATACATCCGGCGCAACACGGACGAGATCTGTGACCGCAGGCCCGGCGACATGTGGTCGTTCGCGGGCAAGAGCAATGTGTGGGGACACGCGACCAAGAGCCCGCGTGAGTACTTCCTGGAATTGCAGGAAAAGTGCGGCCCCAACACCGTGCTGTTTCCATTTGAAAGTCCCGTGGGCCTGGACACGGCGCACATCCGCGCCGGCCTGGATTTGTTCATTTACGCCTACGCCGAGGAGCCCGAGGCGGTTTCCAAGTGGCTTGAAGCGCTCAACTGGAACGAGATCCAGCGCGTGCACGAGACCGCCGACGCATCACTCAGTCCCGTGGCGCTGGTTTACGCCGACCTGGCCGACAAGAACCAGCCGATGTTCTCGCCCGCGTTCCTGCGCCGCGAGTTCTTCCCGCGTCTCAAGAAACTGGTGGACGCCTGGCACTCGCACGGCGTCAAGGTGATTTACCATTCCGACGGCAACCTGTGGCCCGTGCTGGAAGACTACAAAGCGGCGGGCGTCGACGGCATCAATCCCCTGGAGCCGCTGTCGAAGATGTACGTGGGCAACGTGCGAAAGAGTTACCCGGACTGGATCCTGATGGGCGGCACCGACGCGAGCCAGTTGCTGCCCTACGCCACGCCGGACGAAGTTCGTGCGCAGGTGCGCAAGTCCATTGACGAAGCGGGCGCCAACGGCCGGCTCTGGCTCGGATCGAGTACCGAGATCCATCCGGCTGTGAAGCTCGAAAACGTCCTGGCGATGTGGGACGAGATCGAAACCTACGGCTACTACGCCAGGTAGAAGACCTCTTCGAGCCGCAGGAAGCCCGTGTCGGGCCGTTTGCCTTCGATGTTCTCGAAAAAGGGCGCCATCTGGGCCTGCCAGCGTTGGTTGACCTCCTTGGTTTGCATGCCGGCCACGGCCTGTTCGAGGCTGGGTGTCTCGAAATAGCCGACCAGCAGCCCGTCCTCGCGAAGGAATAGCGAATAGTTTTGCCAGCCGGTCTCACGCAGCGCCGCTAACATATCCGGCCACACGGCCTTGTGGCGCTCCTTGTACTCCTGCAGGCGGTCCGCCTTCACCTTGAGTAAGAAACAAACTCTCTCCATGCGGGGTAAGCTATCACAATACGCGCGATTCATGTTGACCGCTCCACCCCCGAGGGGTTAGGATAGGATTGCGGGGTGGAGCAGTCTGGTAGCTCGTTGGGCTCATAACCCAAAGGTCGAAGGTTCAAATCCTTCCCCCGCAACCAACCTTTTCAATAGGTTACAAGCTGCCGAGCGCATTCCCAAGTCCACTTTAGCCCACAATAGCGACAGATTCAGGATTCTGGGCCTGTGTCACTGCCGTTGCGGCATTGTTTGCAGTCGCAGGCTTCAGCACCATCTGAACCACGTTGCCGTGGGCCTGTCGCTTGCTGTCCGTCATTGCCCGGCCATAGACGTTCATCGTGGTTTGAACGCTGGCATGGCGCATCAACTCCCGTTGCACCCCAACCGCAGCTCCCGTTTCATCAAGCCATGAACGGTAACTGTGCCGGAAGGTCTTCCAGCCGACTTTGGTTGCGATCCCTGCTGCTTTGACTGCTGCGCGGATGTGTTTCTTCTGAATCTCCTCTTGATGGTAGGGCCTGTCCGTAGCGGGATTGGCGAACAACCAACCTTCTTGCGTCGGATGGCAGTGATCCCGGTAGACCAGCAGTTCTGCTACCAGTCCGGGGGCGAGCGGTATGAAGTCTTGGGAGTACTCTGTCTTCACATCGCCCACCCGACCATGCACGACGCCGCGTTGTACCAGCAGAATTAACTTCTCGAAATCGAAGTCGGCCCACTGTAGGCCCACAATCTCACCTGCACGCAGACCCAAGCAACCCGCGATCAATACCATGGTTCGATACGGTTCCCGAATGTATGCAAGCAACCTGTGAAACTCCTCCGCGGTGAGGACAGAGGGTCTCACGAGTCGCTTGCTCACATCTTTGACTCGCACCAAGTGCATCGGGTTGCTCTGAACCAGTTCCCAACGCTGCGCGCAGTTGAAAATGGTCGACATCAGCGTTTTGATGTGGCCCTGAGTCTTCGGTGCCAACGGCAGGTGCTTGAGCCAGTCCTCAACTGCCATCGGCTTTACGCCAGTGATTGGCACTTCGGCCCAACGTGGGCGGATGTGTCGGTCAATGAATGACTGATACGAAACCCGCGTCGAGTAACGTGTTGGCATTTCTTCTCGTTCGAAACGCGCGATCAAAGCTCCCATGGTGGATGTTGTGATAGGCCCCAAGGGATGTTCTGCATTGAGCCGCAGCAGTATGGCTTGCACTGCTGGTGATTTTCGCGCTGCCGCCTCGGTTGGGTATTGCTGCACCGTTCCAACCGTCGCAGCACGGCTTGCACGGGCGTTATCCGGCCCGGATTCGTAGTATCTAAACTCCCATACCTTCAGTCCGTTTCCTCTCTTCTTCACTCTCAGACTTCCGTTCTGATATCGCGTGCGCGTGAACATCGGATCTCTCCTAGT
>JAJFUV010000040.1 GCA_021372245.1 Terriglobales bacterium | reverse complement strand
ATGGCGATGCCGGAGAAGATGAGCGGCACCGCCAGGGCATCGCTCAGCGTGAACGGCTCGCGATAGAAGATCCAACCCAGTATCACTGCGACCACGGGGTTGACGTACGTGTAGAGCGAAAGGACCGGCACGGGGAGCGAGTCGAGCGCGTACAGATAGGCACTGTAGCCGACCAGCGATCCGAATACCACCAGGTAGAGCAGCGCGCCGGCGCCCCTCGCGCTCCAGTGCACGACCTGGCCCGGGACAATGGCCGCCACGGCCAGCGCCGCCATGCCGACGGCCAGTTGTTGCACGCCGGCGCTCACGATTGGGTGCACCAGCGTGGGCTGGCGCCGCTGGAGCAGCGAACCCACGTTCCAGCAGACGCTCCCGGCTTGCAGCACCAGAAAGCCAGCCACCATGCTCGCGCCGGTCCGGACATCCAGGGCGTCCGGGCCGATGAGCAGCAGCACGCCCGAAAGGCCAACCAGCATTCCAACCACCGTCATGAGCCGCAGCTTCGTGCCCTTGAAAACGAACGCATCGAGGCCCACCATCCAGAAGGGCGAGATGGTCAGCATCAACGCCGCCATGCCGCTAGGCACCCAGACTTCGGAGTAAACCAGCGCGCCGTTGCCCACTCCGAGGATGAGCATGCCGTTGACGATGCACTGCCACAATTCGCGGCCGCGCGGCAGACGCGCTCGCGCGAGGCGGGCGCCGGCCAGCGTAATCAATCCGGCCAGCGTGAAGCGTGCGCCAACCACGATGAGCGGCGGGAACGCTTCGAGCGACATCCTGATGGTGAGGTATGTGGTGCCCCAGAAGAAGCACACCGCCGCGAAAGCCGTGTACGCTTTGAATCGGGGAGACAGGGGCAAGCCCTCAGATTAACATTCCGGCATCCGTTTTCGATTTGCCGCATTGGGCTAAAATGATGGCTTGATCGTAACCCTTACCATCAACCCGGCCATCGACCGCAATGTGATGGCCGACCGCCTGGTGTTCGAGGACCGCGCTTACATCCTTTCCACCAGTGAGGCCGCGGGTGGGCGCGGCATTAACGCCAGCGGCGTCATACATTCCTTCGGCGGACAAACCCTCGCCATCACGACCTCCAGCGCCAAGGGCGGCGAGCGTTTCGAGCAGATGTTGAAGGCCTCGAGTTTTCCGGTGGAGTTCGTCCGCATCCGAAACGAGATTCGCACGAACCTCACCATCACTGACCGTCAGGGACTCACTGTCAAGCTCAACGAACTGGGGCCTTCCATAGATGCGAGCGAGCTGAAGCGGCTGGGCAAGGCGGTTGAGAAACAACTAGGCAAGGCCGAGTGGCTGATGCTGTGCGGAAGTCTGCCGCCCGACGTCGCGACCGACTTTTACGCCAAGCTGATTGTGATGGCGAAGAAGGCGCATGTGAAGGTGCTTCTGGACACGGACGGGGAAGCACTGCTCGAAGGCCTGGAGGAGCACCCCACCGTGGTATCGCCCAACCAGCAGGAGGCGGAGCGGATCTTGAACATGGCTCTCATCATGCGCAGCCACTTCCTGAATGCGGCCGAGCGCATCAAGGAAATGGGGGCCGAATCCGTTGTATTGTCGCTCGGCAGCCGGGGCGCGGTTGGAGCCAACGACCGCGGATTGATCGAAGCGATAGCGCCTCGCATTGACGCCGTTTGCCCTATCGGCGCGGGCGACGCCCTGGCGGCGGCCTTCGTTTGGGCCATGAATCAAGGCCTGGACTTCGCGGACGCCGTTCGTTGGGGCGTGGCGGAAGGCACGGCATCGGCCAAGCTCCCCGGCGTGCGCTTCGCGTCGCTCGAACAAGCCAAGCTCATCTACGACAAAGTGGAAGTTCGCCCCGCGTAGGAAAGCTGCGACCTAAAAACGCGAGACCGTCCACTGTTCCAGCCTGACGGGACCCAGGAGCCCGGATTCGAATAGAGGTTCGTCCTTGGTCCAGTGTTTCCAGGTCGTGAAGGTGACGCGGCCAGTCGGGCTTGGCTTCCCTTCCAGCAGCCACTGCGGCCAGCGGCGTATGCTCGGGCCATTCCACTCGGTGTCTTCGGGCAGGTGCGCGTCCCCGATCAGCCGGTTGGGCCACAGGTTCACCACGCGGATCTCCAGGTCGTTTGATCCCGCACGCGCAACGTTCGTGACGTCGACACGATAGGGCGGTTTCCACACGATGCCGGCACTGTGTCCGTTCAGGAGAACCTCGGCCATCACCTCCACGCGACCCAGGTCCAGATAGAGCCTGCGGTGCTCGCCAAGCGCAGTCTCAGGTACCTGAATCCGGCTCCGGTAGCTGGCGGTGCCGGAGAAATACTTCACTCCCGGATCCGGGTGCGCGGTCCACGACATCAGCTTTTCCAGTGTGATCCGCGGAGGGGCTCCCCAGCCCTGAGGGAAATCAACGGTCCAGGGCCCGGCAATCTCGATTGGTGCAGGCAGAGCGGGGATTCCGCGATGGAGCCGCTTGCCAGACGCAGTCCGCAGCTCATAGGCGCCTCCCCGCGCCGTTTCCAGTTCAAGACCGCCGCCTTCGGTGCGCTCGATGCGGATCCCCTTCTGGGACCTTCGCAGATCCGTGGGGGAAGTGCCCTGCATGCCGGTGATTTCGATGTTGTCGCGGGTCGCGGCCACCACCTCGTCAACCGGGGCACTATCTTTCGGGAAGACAACGAACACGCTGCCGTAAGGTCCAAGGCGGATAGGGATTCGCGTGCCTTCTGGAACCGTGTCATAAACGGCAATGCGCTCGATGCGTCCCGTGTCGGGCCACCACAACTCGGGCGCGCGGCCGGAGACGCGGAACGAACAGAGGAAGGTGGTCTCCCCGGCCTGCGGGCTGGCCACAAAGTAGACGTCGGTGCCGTCGATCAATCGGTGAATGTAGTTGACCGTCTGCGCGGTGCGCGGCCCGATCACGCTGAAATCGGGCATGGGGCTGAAGCCGCGAAGAACGTCGCCGATGGGAACGCCCCAGACGACTCTTCCCTTCCCGAAGCGGTGCTCGTTGACGCTGTTGCCGTCGCAATCGCCCCACAACTCGCGCGCCAGGCGGCGTACCTCGGCGTCCGCAGCCGGATAGCCGGCGAGACTTGGCGAACGGCGCGGCGGCGGTCCGATTACGGTAGCCCCGTCCGCCACCAGTTGCTTGATCTTTTCGAGCAGCGCAGGCCGCATGGTATCGCCGGAAGGCAGCACCAGGACGCGGTACTTCATGCCGCTCGCTAGTGTGATCCGGCCCTGCTCTACGTTTGCCGACGTGAGAAGCACTTCCGGCGGAACAATGTCATAGTCATACCCGGCCGGCATGGACGGCGTGAGCGCCTCGCGGCCAGGGTGGAGGTTGGGAGCCTTCTCGCTGTTGAGGTAGGCGACGTCGGCGACGAAGCGTCCCTGTTGCAGAAGGTGCTGGCAGCGCGCCAGGTAGGTCAGATACGCGGTGCTCATCTCCCACCAGGTGTTCGTGCGCTCGAAATGAACACCATACTGCCCCATGGTCATGCCCGGCGCCCGATTGGTCCAGGGCTGCATGGCATAACGGTGGAAGATGAAGCGGTTGACGCCGAGGGCGAACATGGTGTCGCCTAGCGCTTTCATCCGGAAGGGATGGTTCATCCACTTGGCGTTGCGGGCGACGGAGGTGAATGCCTCGGCCGCGATCACCGGGCGGCCATAGACGTGTCCAGCCGAGATCATTTCCTTGTTGACGGGGTGCGGCTCCTCCCCGACCCAGGATTCGTAAAGTTCCTTGCCGGTCCAGAACTCGCTGACCGGCAAATCGGCCCGCCCTGCAAGAGGGATATCGTCGAGCGGGCCCCCGCCGTAAGCCTCCATCGACAATTTCAGCCCGCGCTCGTGGCTCAACTTCGCCATGTGGCCGGCGTAGTTGTCCTGAACGAGATCCGCGATGGTGCGGCGCCAATCCCAGAGGAAGCGCTCCGTCATATCTTCGCTTTCGACCGCCCGGCCGGTTACCACGGGCAGGAAAGGCAGCGGATCGTAGCCGCGGCGTTTCTGGAATTCCTCGCGAAAAGCGGGAGTCCAATTCTGGGAGCCGACCTCCCAACTGTCGATGTGGGCGTAGCGCAGGGCGTTGCCCCCGGCTGCGCGCTGGTCCTCGAGCAGCTTCTCCATGAATCCGGCGAAGTGGACTTCGGCCGCCCGCTTGCTCAGCTTGTCGCATTCCAGGCCCACGCTTTCCTGCGGAGCCGGGTGGTTGGTCTTTCCGGTGGTGGTGTAGCCCACTCTCAGCAGCGCCCAATCACCTACTGGCGCATCCCAGGTAAACCGGCCGTCCGCTGCGAGATGCGACGTCACATCCAGCACCCGCTCGCGGCCGGCAATGGTTTGGATGGGCGCGCCGCTTCCCGATGAAGACGGCAACTGGCGATGGTGAATGAAAAGCGCTTTGAACGGGATCCCTTCAATGCGGCGGTCCGCGCAGATTTCAATTTCACCGATCGCTGGCTGGGGGCGATTGCGGTCGAAGGAAAGGCGGAAATGACGGGCGGTGACCGCGTCGAAATTCACCGACGAGGACGGCCACGCGGCGAGGAACCGGGCGAGCGGCCGGTAGTTCTCGCCGTCCTTTGAAACTTCCACGGTGGCGTCTATACGCGCGTACCATGCATCGAGCGCTACTGTCAGCGAGCGCGCCGCGATCGGCTTCGGAAAATCGAGGTTGATAGCGAGCGGGACTCCCTTCGGCAGCGGCGGCAGTGCGGCTATAGTTGCCGGATTGCCGTCGAGCAACTTCGATGCGTCGAACTGTTTCCGCTCCGTCCCATAGGTGATGGTGGGCGCCGCCGGAGGCATCGAAGAACTCTTGACGGGAAAAGCCAGCACGGCGATGTCACGGTAATAATCCCGCACGGCTTTGGGCCGCGGGAGCACACCCTCGAAGTGCCGGGGACCGTGGATGCGCGTCTCATTCCAGGAGACCACCTGCATGGACAGATCGGGTGTGATCCACGGCCCTCCGCTCCCACACCAGCCGCCATCGTTGTTCATGACAACGGTGATTCCCAGTCGTGAGGCCTCCGCCATAACGTGGCGGAACATTTCGCGCCACCGGGGACTGAGGAACCGCACGGGGCCTTTGGGGACCTCCAGTTCCACCTCCATGACCAGGACGCCGCGGATGCCCACCCGGCGCATGGCTTCCAGATCCGCAGTGATACCCTCGCGGGTGAGGTTGCCGTCCGACCATATCCAGTAGACCCAAGGCCAGGCCGAGTCCGGGGGCTTCAGAAATGCCTTCTCCAGCGTTCGCTCACCCGCCGCGAGGCAGGTCCACATCCCACATAGCACGAGCAACAATCCGAGCCTTCTCATGGTTGCCGGCCTCCTTAGGGATTATTCTTCGCTCTTATTCGTTGTGTTGTCCCGCTTCCGATAGAATACGTCCGGAGCTTTCACCCATGTCGTAATGAGGACGACGAAGAGAGCGAGCATCGTGACCAAGGTGGCCACACCGCCGGCGACCAGATAGTCCTGCTCGGTGTGCGGACTCGGGAGCACGCGCAGCAGGATGGCGACGGATCCCCCGAACACCAGTAGCAGGGCGACGGACAAAATGAGGACACGCAAGCCCTTGGACATGTACTCCGATTTTAGGACACAACCGCGCGTCAGTCGTACTTCTCGTAGATGATCCGCTTGCGGTCGAAACCGCGGCGCTTCAATTCGGCGCGGACGTCGTTCACCATGGCCTTGAGGCCGCAGATGTAGACGTCGAGGTCGCGCGAACCGTCCAGCACCCCATCCAGATGGACCTGTACGTGGCCGGTGCGGCCGTGCCAAGAGTCGTCAGGCCTGCTCAAGGTCGGCACGAATTGGAAGTTCGGGTGCTCCGAGGCAAGCCGCTCGAATTCCTCGTGGTACAGCAGGCGGGCTTCGTAGCGGGCTCCAAACAGCAATGTCAGGCGCCGATCAGTACCTTCCTGGAGCACGTGGTGCAGGATGGAGCGGAAGGGCGCAATCCCCGTGCCGGTGGCGATAAACACCGAATCGCTCAACGGGCGGCGCGGGACGAAATATCCCAGCGGTTCGGTTACGCGCACACTGTCACCCGGCCGCAGGTCGAACAGATGCGGAGAGACAAGGCCGTCCACCACGCGGTTCAGGCACAGCTCGAAACGTTTACCGTCGGGCGGAGAGGCGATGGAATAGGCGCGCGTGATATCCCGGCCGCCGATCCGCTCAGTGACGGAGACGAACTGCCCCGGAGTGAAGTCGACACGGTCCTTCTCGACCACTTCAAAGACGAAGTGCCGCACCTCGGGCGCCAGTTCGCGCAGGGCTATGAGTTTGGCGTGATACCGCTGCATCCCACTTACTTGGATGCGGAGCGGTCCCCGCCGGATGCCGTGGCGGGGGTGCAGGGAACGGCTACCGGCCCGTCTGTATGTAGGCCTGCATGTGTTTGATTTCGTCGGACTTGGACTCGATCTCGACGTGCATCAGTTCGCGCATGGAGATGACGCCCACGACCTTGCCCTCGCGCATCACGGGCAGATGCCTGCACTTGTGTTCGTCCATGAGCTTGCCGGCCTCTTCCACTGTGGCGGACTCGTCAATTGTGGCGAGCGTTGTGCTCATGACGAACCGGACGGGCGTGGAGACGGGATCCAAGCCTTCGGCGACCACCCGCGCCATGACGTCGCGTTCGCTGAAGATTCCCAGCAGAGCGTCGCCCTCCAGAACCAGGATGGCGCCGACATTACGCTCCGCCATGCGGCGGGCGGCCTCGACAACGCTTGCATCGGGACCCACGGTCGACGGCCCGCGTGGATTGAGAACATCTTTCAGGCGATGCATGGACATCCCTCCCCTCGACCAGTTAAGAGTACATTAACATACGCGCGGGGGGAACTCAAAAACAGAGGAAATTGTCCGGTGTGCCGTTAAGCGGATGCGCCTTTGGCGTGGCCGCTCTGATCGTAGGCCTTCACCACATCGTGCACATCGCCATAGGCGACCACGCTGCCATGGTCAAGCCAAAGCCCCGTGTCGCACAACGCTTCGATGAGCTGGCCGGAATGCGAGACGCAGATCAGCGTGTGGCCGGCGGCCTTGAGCTCATAAATCCTCTTGACGCACTTCTCCTGGAACCGCTGGTCGCCGACCGCCAGGACTTCGTCGATGATGAGGATGTCGGGATTCGTGTTCACGGCAACCGAGAAGGCCAAGCGCATCACCATGCCTGAGGAGTATGTGCGCAGCGGCTCGTCGATGAAGTCTTCAAGTTCGGCGAAGGCAACGATGGTGTCGAAGCGCTCCCGAAGCTGCTTCCGGTTCAGCCCAAGCAGGGACGCGTTCAAGGCGACGTTCTCGCGCCCGGTGAGGTCGTAATGGAAGCCGGAGCCCAGTTCGAGCAGCGCAGCGATGGAGCCCTTGACAGTCACACTGCCCGAATCGGGATAGCACAAGCCGGAGATGATACCGAGCAAAGTGCTCTTGCCGGCTCCGTTGGGGCCGAGAATCCCCAGGCTTTCGCCGGCGTTCACGCGGAGCGAAACCCCCCGCAGCGCGTAAAAGGGATGGGACGTCTTGCCGCGGAACAAGGCCGCAAGGCGCTCCCTCAACAGGGTGCGGGCCATGTGCTGCGTATAGATCTTGCTGACCTGGTGGACTTCAACCACGGCGGCGTCCCGCTCGCGGGTCACCTCCGCCTCGGTGACGGCAGGCGTCTTCAGGTTCGCCGGGTTTTCACCGCTTCCCGATGTCATCGTGCGCTCATCCTACAAATAATCCGCAAACCGCGGCTTCAGCCACCTGAAAACCACAAAACCCACGCATAACACGAAGACGCTCACCAGCGGCAGCTTAATCAGCAGCGTCATGGGCGGAGCAGCCGACTCAATCAGGATCTTGCGGCAGGCAAGAATCACGGCCGTCACCGGATTCAACTGATACAAGAAGTGGTACGCCACGGGCACCTTGTCCAGCGCGTACCAGATCGGCACCAACCAGAACAGCACCACGTTGAGAGACTCCACCACGTACCGGACGTCGCGGAGATAAACATCTAGCGCGGAGGTGATCAGGGCCAACCCGCAGACAAACGCCACTTCCATGAGGAACACCAGCGGCAGCCAAACCCAATGCCGGTTGATATGGTGCCCGAAGAGCAAGGTGAAGAAGACCAAAAGACCGATCTGGATCAGGAAGTGCAAACAGTTTGCCAGTACGGACGAGATCGGTATGATTTCGCGGGGGCAGCGGACGCGCTTCACCAGAGCGCTGTTTTCGATCACGGAAGTCGTGCCGCTGGCCCATGCGATGCTGAAAAAGTTGAACGGCACCAGACCGCAGAGCACGAAGACGGCAAATTCACTCATGCTGTAATTCGGGAAAATACGCGTGAAGACGAGCGTCAGCACCCCCATCATCACCAATGGGTTTAGCAGTGACCAGAAAATCCCCAAGGACATATTCCTGTAACGGACTTTGAAGTCCTTGAGAACCAGGTTGGTGAGCAGAAAAGAGTAATTACGGCCCATCTTTGCACAACACGCCGGTTCTTCACGCGGGAAGTGAAGCCGTCTGAGTTCTACACATCATAGCATGGCCCGCATCAGGTGGCCCCGCGAGTTCGCCGGCAAACGGCTAGAGTGGCACGCCGAGGAGGCGGCAGTCGGTCTCCACCATTTCCCGCACCAGATCCGCGAAGGTGATCTTGCGCGTCCAGTCCAGCCGTTCGTGAGCCTTTGTGGCGTCGCCCAACAACAGGTTCACTTCGGCGGGCCGGTAGAGCTGCCGATCGACGACCACGTAGTCTTTGTAATCCAGGCCGGCAAACTTGAACGCCAGCTCGGCGAACTCGCGCACGGAGTGGGTTTCGCCGGTGGCGACGACGTAATCATCCGGTTGCTCCTGCTGGAGCATGAGCCACATGGCCTGCACGTATTCGCGGGCGTGGCCCCAATCGCGCTTGGCCTCCAGGTTTCCCAGGGGCAACTGCGTGGCCCGGCCGGCCCGGATGCGCGCCACGCCGGCGGTGATCTTGCGCGTCACGAATTCGTGGCCGCGGCGCGGGGCTTCGTGGTTGAACAGGATTCCGTTGCTGGCGTGAAGACCGTAGGCCTCGCGATAGTTGCGGGTCAGGTCGAAACCCGCCACCTTGCTGATGCCATAGGTCGAGCGCGGGTGAAAAGGAGTGGATTCCCGCTGCGGCACCTCGGCGACTTTTCCGAACATCTCACTCGAACCGGCGAAATAGAACCGGCAATCCGGGACGATGTTCTTCACCGCGGCCAGCAAATAATGCGTTCCATTAATATTGGCATTGATGGTGGAGAATTCGTCGTCGAAGGAATAACTGACGAAGCTTTGGGCGGCCAGATGGTAGCACTCGTTCGGTTTCACGGCGCCGACCACCTGGTGGATGCTGGCGTAACTTTCCATCGAGGCGGCGTGAAGCGTGAGTTGATCCCGCACCGCGGCGATCCTCGTCAGGCGGTTGTCCGGATCCTCCAGCGCGACCCGGCGCACGATGCCATGAACGTCATACCCCTTTGAAATCAGGAACTCAGCCAGGTAGGAACCATCCTGCCCCGTAATCCCTGTGATCAAGGCCCTTTTCTTGTCCATTGAGTCTACTCTGACAGTCTCAGTGAACGAGTGTCAAATAACAAGAGGGCCGGACCAACCCCCTCCCCAGAACCGCCGCAACTTGATAGAATAATGGCTTCATCTGAAACGGAGGATCCGGAGTGTTGTCCGTAGGGTTCATCATGCGCGTTTTCAGCTACCTTTACAACGCCATCCTGGCGTTCTTCCTGCTCGGTGTATCCAGCCTCGCCTGGGGCTCGGGCCAGCATAACCTGAACATCGGCATCTTGCCGTGGGAGAAGGCCTCGCTCACCTACTGGATGTTCGCTTTGGGCGTGGTGGCCGTGCTCACGACACTGGCATCCATCTTCGGCAAGGCGAAGATCGTTTACTTTTTGTGGAACTTGCTGGTGCTCGTGATGCTTGTAAAAGGCTTCGTCTTCTCGAAGTACACGTTCACGGACCCGGCACAGATCAAGCTGGCGTGCTGGCTGATCGGGTTGACGCTGCTGGCAAACATCGGCGCGTGGTTCGCCTGGCGAGCCAAGCCCGCGCGAGCCTAGCATCAGCCGGCGACTTCCGCCAGAAAACTTGCCTCCCACGCGCCTGGTGCGAACCACCAGGCGCCGCTGTGACTTCCAATCCGTTCTACACGGCCATCGCCCGATGTGCCGGTTCGTTCCAATCCTGCGATAAAGTAGTCGATTCAGCCGGTCGATTTGTGCCGGCGAGGTGGACGAGAGATGAGAGCAGCCGTGAGAATCCACGCATTGGCAGTTGTCGTGGCGGTACTGGCCTGGGCAGGCTCGCCATCGCCGGGAGAAACCACAAGCCGGCCAAAGATCGGCCTGGCGCTGGCGGGCGGATCGGCCCTCGGACTGTCGCACATAGGGGTTCTTCAGTGGATGGAAGAACACCGCATCCCGATCGACTACATAGCCGGCACCAGCATGGGCGGGTTAGTGGCCGGCTTGCACGCCTCCGGCATGAATTCTGCGGAGATGATTCAATTCGTCGGCCACATAGATTGGCATTCGGCGCTGTCTCCCTCGAGCAAATACAGAAACCTGTCGTTCCGGCGGAAGGAAGATGCAGGCCAATTCCCGACGGCCATCGAGTTGGGATTGAGAGATGGAAAACTGAATCTGCCCTCGGGGTTGTCGCCCGGCGAGGGAGTGGCGCTCGTAATAGACAGGTTCGCGGCGCCCTACGGCGACATGAAGAGCTTCGACGACCTGCCGACGCCATTCCGCTGCGTGGCCACGGACCTCGTTGCGGGCAAGAAGGTGGTGTTCGACAAAGGCTCGCTGTTCGACGCGCTGCGAGCCACCATGTCGCTGCCCGCACTGTTCGCCCCTGTGCGCAAGGGCGGGATGGTGCTCGTCGACGGAGGGTTGTCCGACAACCTTCCCGTGGATATCGTCCGGGCGATGGGGGCCGGCATCGTGATTGCCGTGGCTCTGGACGTGCCTGCCGATCCCAAGGATTTTCAGTCGATGTTGGGCATCGCCGGGCGATCGATCAGTTACATGATTTCGCAGAACGAGCGTCCCAGCATGGCCGCGGCGGACCTCGTGTTGATGCCTCTGCTGAAGGGGCTTACGGGAACCGATTATCCCAAAACCGAGCAGTTCCGCAAGATCGGCTACGCGGCGGCGGAGCAGAAGGCCGCCCTACTGAAGCAGTTCCAGGTAGGGGCCGCGCAGTACGGGACGTACACCAACGCCCGGCGTACCAGACGCAGGCCGGATACGATTCGCCCGGCCCAAATCGTGGTGGAAGGCGAAGTGGCCCCGCGGCTGAAAAAGGCCGTCATCGCGGCGCTGACGCCGGATCCCGGAGAACCCCTGGACCGGGCGGTGCTGGAAGACCAGATGGAGAAGCTGACGGGAGTAGGGCGCTTCGACTCGGCGACGTACGAGTTTCGAAACCGTGGCGGAGAGGAAACGTTGATCGTCACCGCCCAGGAGAAATCCTACGGGCCGCCCTTCCTGAGGCCAGCCATCTTTCTGGACGGAGCCAACGGAGAGGGGCTCAGGTTTGGCGCCGGAGTCCGGTTCACATTCCTCGATGTAGGAGGACCCGCCTCGGAATGGAGGACGGACCTTCGCATCGGCACTTACAACCGCGCCGAGACGGAATACTATTACAGGATCAGCGGCGGCAAGTGGTTTATCGCGCCTCGCGCCGGATATACCCATGAACCGTTTCCCGTATACGACCGCAAGGGGAGCCGTATCGAGGGACTTACCGAGCGAAACTTCGCGGGTGGTGTTGATCTCGGCTACGCATTTGGACGAGTGCAGGAGTTGCGGATCGGACATCAGGAAGGTTATTTGAAAACTGGCCTGGAGACCGGGTTGACGGCTCCTCAAAGACTGTCGGGCCAGTACGGCATGTCGAGCATGGCCCTGCGCAGAGACACCAGGGACAACCCGCTGGTGCCATTCGAAGGGACTTACCTGGCCGGGAAAGTCTCCTGGTTCAACCGGTATCCGCAAGTGTCGCGGCAGTTCGCGGCATACGAGGGAACTGTCTCCCTCTCCCGGCCTTTCCTCTCGCGCTATTCTCTCCTCACACGGTTGACGGCGGCGAGCACAGCGGGCGCGACAGGCCTCGCCAATATGTACCGCCTGGGCGGTTTGACGGACATGAGTGCCCTTTCCCGCCAGCAGCTACTCGGCAACAGAATGTATTACGGCGGCGCCTACGTGCTGAGGCCTCTTTCGGGAAACACGATTGCTACATTCGGCAAGTTCTACGGCGTCCTCGGCTACGAGGTGGGGAATGCGTGGTTCGCCGGCAGATCGGCCAAACCCCGCCAGGACGGACTCATTGGTGTCGCCGGATCGACGCAGTTCGGTGCTATCTTCTTCGGCGCTGCAATGGGGGATCAGGGAGCCAGGAAGGTTCTGTTCCGCGTGGGGCGGGTCTTCTAGCTTGGCTGAGAGGCCCGTTAGGTTAGGATGGAGGCTGGCCAGGGTTCGAAAACGGGAATCCTGGCATGACTGGGAGAAGTTTCCATGTCTCAGATCGACGCCTTTGTGGCGGCCAACCAGGACCGGTTTCTCGCCGAACTCGAAGAATTTCTGCGGATTCCCAGCGTCAGCACCCTTCCTGAACTACGCGGCGATATGGCGCGCGCGGCTCGGTTTGTGGCCTCCCAGTTGGAATCGGCCGGACTCGAGAATGTTGAACTGATCCCCACTGCCCGGCACCCCCTGGTCTATGGGGAATGGTTGCACGCGGCGGGAAAACCGACGGTGCTGTGCTATGGCCACTACGATGTGCAGCCGGTGGAGCCGCTGGACTTGTGGGAACATCCGCCCTTCGACCCGGTCGTGCACGACGGTAGCATTTACGCGCGGGGCGCCTCCGACGACAAAGGGCAGATGATGACCCACATCAAGGCCGTCGAGGCCCTCATTGCGTCCAGCGGGGGCTTGCCCGTGAATGTGAAGTTCCTCATCGAAGGCGAAGAAGAGATCGGCGGGACGCCCTTCCAGAAGTACGTCGCTGGATACCGGGAGAAGCTGAAGGCGGACGTTGCGCTCGTGTCTGACACAAACCTCTGGGACGAGACGACGCCAGCGCTTTGTCTCGGTCTCCGAGGTTTGATTTACATGCAGGTGCAGGCCCAGGGGCCGAACCGCGATCTTCACTCCGGCCTGTTTGGAGGGGTGGCGCAAAATGCGCTCTTCGGCCTGATCCAGTTGCTTGCTAAGGCCAAGGACGAGAACGGCTTGCTGCGGATTCCCGGCGCCTACGATGACATCGTGCCGCCCAGCGCTCTTGAGCAGAGATCCTGGGCCAGCCTCGGCGCCGGCGCTAAAGAAATGCTGAAAGCCGGGCTAGGGCTGGACATATCCGAGAGTGAGCCGGAGACTTCCGTGCTGAACCGGATCTGGGCCCAGCCATCGATGGATGTGCATGGCGTCGTGGGCCGGCGCTTCAGGTCCGCAAAGAAGCCCGGGCGCGATAAGCCGCTCCTGGCGGAGTTCCTTGGCATCCGCAGCGGATACGTGGGGCCCGGCATGAAGACCGTGATTCTGTCCAGGGCCAAGGCCAAGATCAGTTTCCGTCTGGCCCAAGGCCAGGATCCTGCGAAGATGATTCGCGGGTTCCGGCAGTTCGTCGAGGAAAACACGCCGAAAGGGATACGCACGACGGTGCAGGTCCTGACGTCCTCCCCGGCTGTCACGATGGATCCGGACCACCCTGCTGCGCGCGTCGCCGCGCAGGTACTGGAGACGGTTTTCGGAAAGCCCACCGCGTTTGTGCGGTCCGGGGGCTCCATCCCGATCGTGGCGGGATTCGCACAGTACCTCGGCATCCCCAGTGTTCTCATGGGCTTCGGGCTCCCTGACGACAGCCTCCACTCGCCCAATGAGAAGTTCAGCCTGCGGAGCTTCCAGTTAGGCATCCGCACCGTCGCCGAATTTCTGGAGCAATACGGAGCATCGAACAACGCAGCGTAGCATTCTCAGGGTAGACTGAGCTGGCCTTGGCGCGCACAGTCGATAGCCTCCGCAAGCAATCGCGCGGCCTCCTGTGGTGCGTGGAAACCATGCGAGGAATCCGCCATGACGAAATTGAGCCGCCACTGTGCCTTACGGTGCCACTCCTGCGCTTTGCGCAGCCGCGCCTCGGGGAATCCCGCCTCACGCGCGCGGTGGATGTCGTCGAATAGCGCCAGTAGAGCGGTGAGCGCCCGGTCCTCCAGACGCTTGGTGCGCAATTGAATTGCGTCAATTCGGGCCTGCAGTTCGCGCGCCTCGGCGCGGTGGCATGGCACGCAGGAACGGTCCAAGGTGCGGCGGGGACTACCGGCAGCGTGAACGGTCAGATGGATGGCGCCACGCCGTTCGCGCGGCATGTGACAATCGGCGCAGGCGACTCCGCTGCGCGCGTGGATCCCCTGACTCCACATTTCGAATTGAGGGTGTTGTGCCTTCAGGACCGGCGCCCCGGTTTCCGCATGATCCCAATCGCGGAACCCGAGGCCGTCGTAGTAGCCTTCGATGTCTTCCGCCTTCAATCCTTTTGCCCAGGGAAGCGTCACAGTGCGCTCAGGTCCGGCCAGGTAGTATTCGGCGTGGCACTGCGCGCAGACCAGCGTGCGCAGGTCCTGCTCAGTTGGGGACGGAGTGGGCCTTGCTTTGATGAAGGCGGGCCGGGTGAGGTGCAGACGCAGGCCGGCCGGATCGTGGCAGTCGATGCAGGCTACCGGCTGCGTCACCTGTCGCCGCGCCTCAAAAAACGGTAGCCGCGAGCCGCCTTCGCCTGCCGTACGGAAGAACTCCGTCGACGCGCCGTGGCAGGCCAGGCATGCCGCGGGCTGGGGGCGCTCCTTGGGGCGTCCGGAAAACATACGCATCAGGCGCGAATCCGTAATGCGATCGGTTTCCTCGCGCTCCTTGAGCGAATAGGCGTGGCCGCGCATCTCGGAGAACTCGGGCACGCGGATACCCTGCCGGTAGCCCTCGTATTCAAAAGGAAACCGCTTGCTCCAGAGTGCGGGATCGATAGAGGCTTCGGTGAACGCCGCCTGTTCCACGGGCTTTTCGGCCCGGGGCCGCATCCACCAGCGGGCGGCGAAGAAGGCGGCTACGGCCGCCAGAAAAAGGACCGCAATGTTCCGGCGCACGGCGGCGTGGGGTGCTACTTGATTTCCTTGCTGTTGGCGGTGGCCGGCTCAGGACCCCAGTTCTCGCGGATTACCATGGTCTGATCGGAGAAGAAGCTGCGCCGTCCTGTGCTGTTGTACACCGAGGGGTTCACGTTCAAGGTGTATCCGTTCGGTCCACCCACGAGGATGAAGTTGTAGCCGCTCTTAGTGCCGCTGGCCAGGTCGCCAGGAATCAGATCGGCCGCGCTTGGACCGGCCTGGCCACTCGCCGGCGGGCCAAGCTCAGCCATGTTGACAGCGAAACGCCCGTATTGGGAGTAAAACTGCGTTTCCGCCGTATGCACCGTGCTGATCATGCGGATTGCCGCCATCTCCGTCGAGTACATGCGGGCTTTATCCAGTTTGGGCACCGCGATGGCCGCGATAATGAGGATGATCGCGATGACGATGAGCAACTCCATCAACGAGAAGCCTCGTCGTTTCCTTTGCATGGCTACCTCCCCG
>JAJFUV010000037.1 GCA_021372245.1 Terriglobales bacterium | reverse complement strand
CTGACCATCGAGACCGCGCCGTCCAGCGTGGCGGAAGTGCCTCTGTTCGACGGTGGTCCGTTGCCGGCCTCCGTATCTGCGGTAGACGAGGTGGTGGCTTACATAATTAGCGCGCGGGACTTCCAGCACGTCTCCCGGCAGCATCCCGAGGTGGCATTGAAGACTCTGGCGGTGGTGGGCCGGCGGCTGCGCAGCCTTGTTTCGGTGATTGAGAGCGTCACGTTCGGCAGCGTGAGACAGCGGCTGGCGCGGACGCTGGTGGAGTTTGGCCAACAGGCCGGCGCCAACGAATTCAGCCTTCCGGTGACACACCAGGAACTGGCTCTCCGCCTGGGCACGGCGCGTGAAGTTGTTTCCCGGAACCTGAGCCGGTTCCAGGCAGAGAAACTCATTCGGATCGACCGCCGCAATGTGGCGCTCCTGGACCGCGGCGGACTGGAACGCGAAGCCGAAACCGAGTTCTGAGCGGTTCGGACTTCTCCCGCGTGACGCTGGTCACAGCGGTGTTGGCTGATCTGCTTTACGCTGGAACTGGGATGGCTTGCGTGCAGACACAAACCGCCGTACGTGCTCACAAACGGATCAAGCGGCGCCGCGAGCGGGACCACTCGCAGTCAATTCGTCATGCGGTGCAGTGGGCATTTCTCGCCCTGAACGTCTGGATCGGCGTCGAGTTCTACCTTTGGGTGCGGTACTACGAAACCGGCGGCGCCGGTGTGCACGTTACGCGTCCGGCGGGTGTGGAAGGCTGGCTGCCTATCGCCTCGCTCATGAATCTGAAGTATTGGATTGTGACGGGGGGTGTTCCACGTGTCCATCCGGCAGGAATGTTCCTGCTCCTCGCCTTTGTGGGTATCGCGTTCCTGCTGCGGAAATCGTTCTGTTCCTGGCTGTGTCCGGTGGGTACCGTCTCGGAATGGCTGTGGCGCGCCGGGCGGAGCATGTGCGGACGCAGTTTTCGCTTGCCCAAGTGGTTCGACGTCGCTCTACGCAGTTTAAAGTACATACTGCTCGCGCTGTTTCTTTACGCGGTGGGAAGTATGACGACTGAGGCGATCCGCGCGTTCCTGGATGGGCCCTACGGCATGATCAGCGACGTGAAGATGCTCAATTTCTTCCGGCACATGGGCATCGCGACCGCAGTGACCGTGGGCGCACTGGCGATCGGTTCCGTCTTCTACCAGAACTTCTGGTGCCGTTACTTGTGCCCCTACGGCGCTCTGCTAGGCTTGGCGGCGCGATTCAGCCCTGTGCGCATTAGACGTAGCCCGAGCTTGTGCATCGACTGTGCGAAGTGCACCAAGGCCTGTCCGTCGCTGCTGCCGGTGGATGTACTGCTGACAATCCGTTCGCCCGAGTGCACCGGCTGCTATGAGTGTGTGACGTCCTGTCCGGCGGCGGGCGCGCTGGAGATGACCGTTGGGCGGAGGTGTGTTCTACCGGCGTGGGCCATGGCGGCGGGTATAGTCTTCATTTTCCTCGCGATTGCGGGCTACGCGCGGTGGACTGGCCACTGGCACACTGATCTTCCAAAGGATGTGTTGTTCGATCTGGTTCCTCACGCGGCCGAATTCCAGCATCCGTAAGGCTGCCGGCTTAAGGCGCGATCCACTCCGCGGCTTCGACGACTGAGTTGCCGCTCGGCACGAACACCTCCAGACGGAAACGCACCGCGCGGGTGATGTGCCTGTAGATGACGCTGCCGCTACGCAGAGTGGCGGAGTCCAGATCCGTCGCCTGTTGCGCGTCCCCATCAAAGATGGTCAACCTGGCTCGTTGCGCGGTCAGAATCAACGGCGAGCCCCGGTTCCAGGTCAACTGGATGTTGTCGCCGCGCTGCTTGATGGAAAGGCCCAGGCGGACGGCGTCCTCGACAGAAGCCGGTTGCGGCGCAGGCCTCATTTGTAGCGCGGCCTGGAATCCTAACAGCACGCCCAGCAGGAGAAAGATGAACGCCAGCGGAAGCGGCACGCGACGCCGGGTGCGACGCGATGCGGGAGGTAAGGGCTGGGTGACGGCCGGTTGGGGCACGGGGGCCTTCTGTGCCGCGTGTTCTTCGACGGGGGAAGGGCCGGGCGAGGCGACCGCGAAGCGGCCGAACGTTCGTATGGGCACGGGGCGCGGCGGTGTCCCTCCGGAGTCGGCTGCCTGGAAGATCCTCTCGCGTGGTGCAGTTGCCTCCCTGGCTGGGGCAGCTTGGGCTTGGCCGAAGGGCGCTGGGGCGCTTCTAGGCGGCGCGCCGCCGCCTAGATCCTGGCGACGGAACGGGAAGATTTCGTGCGGCGGCTCGACACGAACCTGGCCCTGTTCCTTGAAGAAGAATCCCGCCTGGCACGCCTTGGTGGCGAAGGGTTTGACCAGAAGCGCGATGGTCGAGGAATCCGGCAAGAACTCATTCCAGAGTGCCAGATCGTCATCGCTCAGGCTGAATTCGGGGCGAGTGTTGCTGCGAAAATAGCCGATCGCATAACGGTCCAATCTGTTCCCACGCTGCCACTTCGCGGCAGCGGCGGCGAACTGTTCGCGGTCGGTATCCGAGAGCAGGAAGGACGGCCCGTGACGATGCTCGCAAGGCACGAGGGCGTAATCGTCGATCGTGACCTCGATGTCCCCGTCTCCGGTCGAACTGCCCAACAGTACCCCACCCACCTCGGCGCCCCGTTTGGGCACGGCGCCGAAGCCCTGCATCACCTCCACCTGCAGGCGGTCCACCACATCGTAAGACAACCGGATCGCGATGGGCTTCCCTTCGGCTTTCCAGACATAGTATTGCGGGGCAGGAGAGGTAGGCGCATCGCCGTCTTTGATGTCTTGCGGCATGGGGAAGTGCTGTCGGCCGCGCCGCGGCCATGATCCATCGTAGACCCGCGCGGATTCGGAACTCAAGAGTGCAGGCCCCTTTATCTTCAACATCTCGCCGATCCGTCCGGGGTGCTGGAGTGCCGCGCGGCGTCGGCATTAGAATAGTCTAAAAAGAGAGGAACCTCGGATCGCGAACGATACGCCTACGCTCGGGGCGGCCGGTTTGTCCCTGCGCGCCAACTTCGCCGCCACGCTCGCCGGCAACGTGGCGTTCGCCGCCAGCCAGTGGCTGATCCTAAGCCTGCTCGCCAAACTAGGCGACAGCGTTATGCTGGGCCAGTACGCCCTGGCCCTGGCCGTCGTCACGCCCATCGCCATGTTCTCGCACCTGAATTTGCGTTCGGTGTTGGTGGGCGACGTCGAGCGGCATCACACGTTCGGGAATTACTTCGCTGTGCGGGTCGCAACCACGCTTCTGGGACTGGGAGCCGCTGCCGCCGCGGCTTTAGTCTTCGGATACGTGCGGCCCGTTCCCGCGGCCATCGGGTTGTTGAGCGTAGCGCTCGGCGCAGACCAATTCAGTGATATCTATTACGGCCTGATGCAGCGCCGGGAGCGGATGGATCAGATCGCCCGTTCCATGGCGGCGCGCGGGCTGCTTTCGGCGACGGCGCTCGGCATCGCGCTGTGGCTCACGCACAGCCTGGTGGCGGCACTGGCGGCGCTGGCAGCCGGCCGGCTGATAGTGCTGTTCCTCCACGACTACCCGGTTTCGCAGGCGCGGCGAGAACCGCCGGGGACTGACTTCGACGGAGAGTACGCGATCCTGCGCCAGGCTCTGCCTTTGGGTCTGGTACTGATGCTGGCTTCGCTGACCGTCAACCTTCCGCGCTACGCGATTGGAGCACGGTTCGGAGCCGCACAACTCGGCGCATTCGCGGCGGTGGCCTCCTTCCTGACTGTCGGATCCACGGCGGCAAACGCCCTTGGGCAGTCCGCCATGCCCCGCCTGGCGCGCTACTATTCCGCGAACGAGACCGGGCGGTTCCTCCGGCTGACCTGGCAACTCATGGCCGTCGCCGGCGCGCTGGGCGTGAGCGGAGTCCTGGTCGCGCTGGCCGTGGGGAACCTGGTGCTGCGACTAGTCTATCGGCCCGCGTACGCGAGTTACGCCGACCTGCTGGTCTGGATGATGTGCGCCGGTGTGCTCAGCTACGCCGCTATCCTGCTGGGCTATGTCATCACCGGCGCGCGGGTTTACGCGGCGCAGGCACCGCTACTAATGATGGTGGCGGCAACCTCGGCCGTTGGGAGTTGGTTCCTGGTGCCGAAGTTCGGGCTGAATGGCGCCGCGCTCGCGTTGGCTGGAGCCTGGCTGGTGCAGCTTGCCGGGGAAGCCCTCATTCTGAGGCGTGCGCTGGCGAGGATGGGGGAGACCGGATGAAAGCGCGGGCCATCTCCCTGACCGACCGCCTGGCGTGGGTGTTGGTGTGCGCGATGGTGTTCTCGTTGCCGATCGAGAAGGTCGTCATGCTGGCCGGATTTGGCACGTTGACCCGTGTGATCGGCGGGCTTTGCCTTGTGGCGGGCCTGGCCGCCGTTGCGGCGCGACGTTCGATGCGACGCCCGAATGCGGGACTGCTGCTGGCCGCCTGTTTCGTCCTCTGGAGCGGTGCTACGTACTTCTGGAGCGTCACTCCGGCGTCGACCGCCGCGCGCTTTACTACGCTTGCGCAGTTGTTTCTGATGCTCTGGCTGATCTGGGAATTCTGCCGCTCCCAGGCGCGCCAGTGGTGGCTGATGCGCTGTTATGTGTACGGTGCCGCGCTTTCCTCGCTGCTCACGATCCTCCGTTACGCGCGTAATCAGCAGACCTATTACCGGCGTTACGCGACCGCCGGATTCGATCCGAACGACCTGGGGCTCACCCTTGCGCTGGCAGTCCCCATGGCGCTCTACCTGGCTCCGCGCTGTGGCCGCGCGTGGAGGTGGCTGGTCTGGCTCTCCGGTCTGCTCACAGTCGCCGCAGTGCTGCTGACGGCTTCACGCATGGCGCTGGTGGCCACGGCAGCGAGTTTCCTGCACGCGGTTTTCACGTGGCGAGAGTCGGCACCCACCCAGCGGGTCTTCAGCATCGCAATGCTTGGGACCTTGGTTTTGGGCGCGCTGTGGCTGGCACCGTCCGCTTCCCGCGAGCGCTTGGCGACACTCCACACCGAAATCACGCGAGGCACGACGCTACACAACCGTACCCAGATCTGGAAAGCCGGGCTGAAGGTCTTCAAGCGTCACCCGTTGAAGGGAATCGGCGCGGGCGCCTATCCCGACGCGGTCTACCCGTGGCTGGGCCGTCCATCCGTTCCGGGGCACCAGTACACCGCGCATAACACGTTCCTTTCCGTGGCCGTCGAAACCGGGCTGACGGGTGCAGCCTGTTTCGGGCTGCTGCTCGCGGCCTTGGCGGCCTTCATCTGGATGCTGCGGGCGCCTGAGCGAGCCCTGTGGCTGACCACATTGCTCGTCTGGGCGATCGGCGTGTCTACGCTCACCTGGGAGCATCGCAAGCCGACGTGGCTGCTGATTGGGCTGATCCTCGCGGTTTGGGCGACGGCTTTCGACCGGCCGGAAAAGGAGCGGGCATGATCGCCGTGCTGGAAGTGCTGGCCAGTCTGCGGCGCGCGGGAGCCGAGCGCGTAGCCGTGTCGCTTGCCTGCGGCCTGGAGCGTACCCGCTTCAAGCCCGCCGTCGTGTCTCTCTATGACGCCTTCCCGGGAGGTTTTGAAGCGGAGTTGGAAGCGCACGGTGTGCCGGTCTTTCATCTCGGCAAGCGGCGCGGCTTCGACCCGCGAATGTGGACGCGCTTGGCGCGTGTCATCCGGGAGGTGCGCCCGTCCATCATCCACACGCATTCGTACGTGCTGCGATACGTGATGCCCGCGTGGATGCTGGCCCGGCGCGGTCGTGTTGTGCATACCGTACACAACCTGGCCGGGCGCGAGGTGGAACTGGCCGGACGCATGGTTCACCGCGTCGCGTTTCGCGCCGGCGCGGTACCTGTCGCGATTTCGGACGAGGTGGCTCGGTCGTTCCGGGAAACGTATGGCCGCGATCCGGGTGCCGTCATCTACAACGGGACAGAGGTCGAAAATGGATTTCAGCCTGGGGCGCGAGACTCCTGGCGGCGGGCGCAGGGCTTCCGCTCGGCAGACCTGCTCATCGTTTCGCTAGCGCGATTCGAAGCGCAAAAGAATCCGCAAGGGCTGATCCGGGCGTTTGCGCGGGCGCTCCCCCGGTTGCCGTCAGGTTATCTGGTTATGGCGGGCGAAGGGACGCTGCTCACCGAGTGCCGCGAACTGGCATCGAGCCTCGGCATCTCCGAGCGTATACGCTTCTTGGGACTCTGCCAAGACGTGGCGGAGTTGCTCTCGGCTTGCGACATCTTCGCTCTGGCGTCGGACTGGGAGGGCGTCCCGGTGGCTGTCATCGAGGCCATGGCCGCAGGGCTGCCTGTGGTGGCGACGGCGGTGGGCGGGGTGAGCGAACTGGTCGAGGAGGGCGTTACGGGTGTGCTGGCGCCGCCCAGGGACGTGGAGGCCGTCTCGAAGGCGATTGTGGAACTGGCGAGCAATCCAGAACGATTGCGCCAGATGAGCGTGCAGGCCAGGAAGCGTGCGCACCGGTTCGACTCGGCGGTCATGATAGAGTCCTACGCGCGCCTGTTCGAGCGGTTGTGCGGAGGTGCGGCATGAAACCGCACATCGCGCTGCTTACGACCAGCCTCGACCGGGGCGGCGCCGAGGCACAGGTGGTGTCGCTGGCTGTCGAACTTGCGCGGCGCGGGTACAAAACGGCGGTGATCTCGCTCACCGTGCCCAGCGCTTACAAAGCTGATCTGAGCGACGTGGGCGTCGAAGTATTTTCCCTTCGGATGAGCCCGGGCGTGGCGGATCCGCGGGGCTTGTGGAGACTGATCCGGTTCCTGGTGCGCTTCCGCCCGCAGGTCCTTAATAGCCACCTGTTCCATGCCAACATCCTGGCGCGGGTAGCGCGGCTGTTTGTTCCCGTGCCGGTCGTCATTTCGACGCTGCACAGCGCATCGGAGAGCGGGCAGCATCGAACCGGCACACGCGCGCGTGATACCGCCTATCGCATCAGCGGCTGGCTTGCCGATCGGGTTGTGGCCGTGTGTGAAGCGGTGGCTGCGCGGCACGTCGCCTGCAAAGCCGTCCGGCGTGCGAAGCTTCGCGTGATCCCGAACGGCGTCGATTGCCACGTGTTCCGTCCGGATCCGGAACGCGGCGCCGCCATGCGGGGCGAACTGCGCGTAGGCGATGCTTTTGTGTGGCTCGCCGCCGGGCGCCTGATGTGGAAGAAGGACTATCCAACCATGCTCCGCGCCTTCGGCGCGCTGCATGGGCGCGGCAGCGTGCTGGTGGTGGCTGGGGCCGGTCCGCAGACCGGCGAGTTGCGCGATCTGGCCGCCGCGATCAACCTGAACGTTCGTTGGCTCGGCGCCCGGTCCGATGTCGCCGCGCTCATGAACGCCTCCGACGGCCTCGTGCTCAGTTCGGTGGTCGAAGGGTTGCCGATGGTGTTGCTCGAAGCCGCCGCGAGCGGCCTCATCGCCGTGTCAACCAGCGCCGGCGGCGCGAGCGAAGCCGTCTCCGAAGGCCAGACGGGTTTCGTGGTGCCCGTCGGCGACGCTGAGGCGCTGGCGACTGCGATGACGCGCGTAGAGTCTCTGGAAGCAAGCGAACGCGAACGCATGGCGGAAGGCGCCCGCGCGCGGGCCCTCGCGCTTTTCGACATACACGCCGTCACGGACGCCTGGGAGCGCTGCTACCGCGACTTGCTCGAACGCGCGCATCAAGCGCAGGACGGGCCGCCATGGACGTGACCAACCGGTTCGTCCTTGACTTCGCCCGGCGCTTTCCCGGAGCGGCCATGCTCGACTTCGGGTGCGGGGCGGGGGAACTGCTCTCGGCCGCTCGCGCCATCGGTTTGGACATGCGCGGGTGCGACGTCTATTATGCCGGCTCGAACACGCGCGAGGAAGCCGCGGCTCGGGGCCTGCTCGGCACGTATGTAATGGAAAGCGCTGAAGGGACGATTCCCTTCGGGGACGCCAGCTTCGACCTTGTGGTGAACAACCAGGTGATGGAACATGTGGCGGATCTGGACAGGACGCTCGGGGAGATCCACCGGGTGCTGCGGCCGGGCGGAACCGCGCTCAGCATCTTCCCGTCGCGGGACGTCTGGAGGGAAGGCCACATCGGCATTCCCTTCTCGCACTGGTTCGCCAAGGGCTCACGCGCGCGGTTCTATTACACCTGGCTGTTGCGTTTGCTCGGCGCCGGCACGTGGAAAGAGCAGGCACCGACCACGCGTCGTTGGGCCGAGGGAAAGCTCGCCTGGATTGACAAATACACGCACTACCGCACGCGCTGGGAGATCATTCAAACGTACGGGAAGTATTTCGATAATGAGTTCCGCGAAGCCGATTACATTCGCTTCCGGCTGCGGGACCGTCCCTGGCGCGCCCCGTTGGCGCGTTTGCTCGACTTGCCACTGGCGCCGGATGTCGCCCGGGCCATCTTCCGCAAACTGGCCTTCCTGGTGATCGTCAGCCACAGGAGAGACGCGTGAGGATCGCCTATGTGATCACGAGGTCCGACGCAGTGGGCGGCGCCAGCATCCACGTGCGCGACCTAGCGCGCGAGATGATGGCTCGGGGCCACCAGGCGGAGGTGTTCCTCGGCGGCGTTGGGCCGGTGACGGATCAACTGGAACAGGCGGGGGTGCCGTATCGCCCGCTCTCGTTTCTCAGGCGCGCCGTGCATCCCATCCTGGATTGGAAAGCCTTCCGGGAGCTCTCGAACGCACTGGCGGAATTTCGTCCCGACATCGTTTCCACGCACACAGCCAAAGCCGGTTGGATCGGCCGTGCCGTTTGCGCCCGGTTGGGCATACCGGCCGTCTACACGCCACACGGCTGGCCTGCCGGCGACCGCTTTCCTCCCCTCAAGCGGCAGGTGTTCGCTGCCGCCGAGAGGATCGCGGCGCGACAAGCCCGAGTCATCATATGCGTCTGCGAGCATGAGAAGCAGGTGGCGATCGACAAGCGGCTGGCCCGTCCTGAGCAACTCGTCGTCGTTTACAACGGCGTCCGGGATGTCGGTCCGGAGTTGCGCGCGGTGGCAGGCGGCGCACCCGTTCGTCTCATCTCGGTGGCTCGCTTGGATCATCCTAAGGACCACGCCACGCTCATCGATGCCTTGTCGCGCTTGGCGAACCTCGACTGGCGGCTCGACTTGGTGGGCGACGGGCCCTTACGGCACTCGATTCACGCGCGCGCCCAGGCGGCGCGGATCGCCGATCGGATCCGGTTTCTTGGTTACTCGGCCGATCCGGCGGCGTTGCTCGCGCGCTCGCAGATCTTCGTCCTCAGTTCCCGAGCTGAGGCTTTTCCGCGCAGCGTCCTGGAAGCCATGCGTGCCGGCCTCGCGATCATCGCTTCCGATGTCGGCGGAGTCGGCGAAGCATTGGATAATGGTAGTAATGGGATCCTGGTTCCGCGCAAGGATCCGATAGCGCTCTCCAACGCCCTTGGCGAGCTAATTGAAGACGCGGACCGGAGGAGACGGTTGGGAACGGCAGCGCGTCTCACTTACGAGGTCCGGTTCCGGTTGGATGCGATGATTGAGCGTACAGCCGCGGTTTACGAATCCGTCTTGCGAAATGCCGCCCGGTGAAAAGCAGCCTGAGTCCGGTATGAAAGCTCCGGAGACGATACCCTTCGCCTTCGCGGAGCCAGAACTGTTTCCCGAGCTCATGGCAGCCACCGGCTTGATGCTTCCGAATCCACAGCGTCTCAAGCGCATGTTCGACATCATCTTCACTATCTGCCTGGCGCTGGCAGCCTTGCCGTTGGGCATCCTGATTGCCTTGGCCATCGTGCTCGACAGCCGTGGCGGTGTCCTTTTCGCGCACACGCGGGTGGGCAAAGGCGGCAAGACCTTTCGCCTCTGGAAATTCCGTTCCATGATCGCCGGCAGCGACGAGATTCTCACTCGCTATCTCGATCGAAATTCCTCGCTCGTCCGGGAATGGGAACTCACTCACAAGTTGAAGAACGACCCGCGTGTGACGCGCGTGGGCCGGCTGCTTCGCAAGACCAGCCTCGATGAACTGCCGCAGATCTGGAATGTGCTGCGCGGGGATATGAGCATGGTGGGACCGCGTCCCATCGTAAGCGAGGAGAGCGCCAAGTACGGTTCCGCCTTCGCACTCTACACACGGGTGCGGCCCGGATTGACGGGGCTCTGGCAAGTTTCGGGGCGCAACGACACCAACTACGCACGCCGCGTTGCGCTGGATTCGTACTACATCCGCAATGCGTCCCTCTGGCTGGACACGAAGATCCTCCTCAAGACCGTTCCTGTGGTTCTGGGAATGCGCGGCGCTTACTGAGTTCCTTACTCGATCGGGTCCGCGATGCCATTGTTGTTCGCGTCGGGGAAATCCGCGACGAAGATCTGCAGGAAATCGCGGCCGCTGAAATCGCGCGTCACAATGCCTTGCGCATTCTTGGCCGGCATGCGCCGGTTGAAAGCGATCAGCTTGCCGCTGTTCGACCACGCGGGCGCTTCCGCCTCCGGCAGGCCGGTGCCGTGCCGCGTCAGGAAGTGAACCTTGCCGAACCGCAGCCCCGGTTGCACGCAGACGGCGGCGATGCCGTTGTCGGTTGCGACGGAGACCGTGTTGCCGGAAGGATGCCACCGCAGGCCACTCTTCGTACCGCCCTTGAAGAAGGTCGCCTGCAGCGGACGCATGGCGGCATTCGGGTTCTCATCCGAACCATAGGCGTCGATCAGGAATACCTGGCTCACACCGCTGGCGTCCTTGGCGAAATAAGCGATGCGCTTGCCGTCCCGCGAGCCGCGTGCGATGCCGGACGCCCATGCGTGCGTCAAGCGGCGCACGCGAACGCCTTTCGGCGGCGCCATGTAGCGTGTGCGGCTGCCGGAGAATGACGTCGTGATGTCTATATCTTCCGGAATGTCTACCACGAACAGCGAATTGGTGTAGCTTCCGTCAGGCTCCTTGACCTTGCCGATGAAAGCGCGCATCAGGCCTTTCTCGCCTACCCAGGAGTCGAAGCCTGCGAATTCGAGTTCGCCCGGTTTGGCCTTGCCCATAGGGGCGATGGGGACCAGGATGGCCGCCCAGTGCGTTACGCCCTTCGGTGCCTTCGGGCTGGCCATCATCATGCCGACGGTGCGCCCGTAATCGGTGAGCAGGTGGTCGTCGTAAGTGAATCCGATGCGCTTCCCGTCGGGGGAATACTCGTGCCGGTGCGTGCCACCGCGATGCGCGCCCGGCGTGGTGGGTTCGTTGACGACGTCGCGCAGGTCCAGGAATCGCGCCGGGCCGCCCGAGGCCGCCACCACCGCGCCTCGCCGGTTCGTCTTTCCGTAAAAGCCGATCTGCTTGGTCTCACTCACCAGCGGGCCATGGATGAAGATGATCTCGTCCGCCACCGGATTGTACGAAGCCGCGATCACGCCCGGCGCCGCATCCACGGGTCCTAAGATGATGGGCTTGGGCTCATATACGATGCTCTCCTTACCCGTCGCGATTTCCACTTTCATGATGCTGGTCGAGCAGCCATTGCCCGCGCCGCGCGTCTCGCGCGTGTCGTAACAGAGGTAGCGGTCCTCGCGCGAGAAGTTGTCGTTGTTGTCGAGCGTGTGGTTGAGCGGCCTGAAAGTGATCTGGCGCTCGGCGGAGAAACCGGCGGCGCAAAGCAGTGCGGTGAACACGATAGCGGTGCGCATGGTCAGAGACCAATGTGGCATTCGATGCGGATTATGGGCCGCTTCCTTTGCGCGGCCGGGACGGCTGGCTGCAATCGGCGAAAAATGGTTCTCGACTTGCGTGACGCGCGGAAATTCCACAGGCTATTCATATGAAAAAAACAATATCAAAATGAATCTTGACTAGCGAGTCAAGATACCTTATACTCGAACTAAATTTTCACTGGGCAAAGCCACTCCGGGTACTCGAGAGTGGCTTCACGAAGACTTGCGGGATGCGGCGACTTTCGGTTTGACTCCCTCGCTGGGAACCGAAGCGACAACTCGAACAGAAGTGGCTGGAGCGCTACCGCCTTCTTTGTGTGTGGTTAGCAAATGAAGCAACGGGGCGGGCTATCGCGCAGATGGAAGCCCGCGCCATCTGGGACGGTGAGAGTTCCGGGGGTGCTTCTGCCCCGGTGCTATCACTGGTCTTCTGCAGAGGATGAAGAGCTGTAACGTCTGGCCATGAAATCCCGGAATCCCCGGGGCTATGGCGCAACGAACAGTCCGAAAAAGAATCGGCTTCGGTTCAACTTCCTGAAAGAGAAAGGAGAAAAGGGATGCTTCGAATGAAAAAAGTTGTCATGGTGGCTGGTGTGCTGGCTTGTACCGCCGTGCTTGCGATGGCTCAGAGTGTTCCCAACAACGTCTTTGAGCTCGACGGAAATTCGGTTGTGAACGGCACAGCCTGCACTGCCCCGAATAACCCTGTCGGGTGCAGAGACGATTTTGACCCGCTAAACACCGGATCACCAGACGGTTCGATCGCTCACTCGTTTGTCACTGAGCCCGCCGGTGGCCAAGTCTTCACGGGCGGCGGCTCCAAAGACCCGCTTCCCTTAAGCGGTTGGAAGTGGAAGACCGGTGCGACCCCGGACAAGGACTTCATCACCAACGGCTACGCAGCAGCGTACGACGATCCGAGTAACGGCCATCGGATACTCATTTTCGGGGCTGACCGTTTTGCCGTGAACGGTGATGCCAACATCGGGCTGTGGTTCTTCAAAGGCAATGTCAAACCCCTGCCCGGCGGCACATTTGGACCGGATCCCCACCAGGACGGGGACCTTTTCATTGTCTCTGCGTTTACACAGGGCGGCGGCACCTCAACAATCACCGCCTACCTGTGGGATCACACGTGTACCGCAGGCGTAAAGAATCCCGCTGTGGGCGACTGCGCGGACAACAATCTTCGGTTGAGATTCGCCAGCGTTCCGTCCGCTACCTGTGAAAACGTCGCGGCTGGTTGCGCGATTGTCAACCCGGCGCCGATTACCGTTGCCTGGAGCTACGCGTCGAAGTTTGGCGGCTCTGGCAGTCAAGTCCCCACCGGAGGCTACTACGAGGGGGGGCTCGATCTTACTTCGGTAATCCCCAGTGGACTTAGCTGTTTCAACAACTTTCTGATCGAGACACGTTCGGCGCAATCCACTTCCGCCGTGCTCAAAGACTTCGTCGGTGGCAGCTTCCCGCTTTGCGGCGGCATTGCGATAACCAAGGCGTGCTCCACCAGTACACCCCCGGCATTGCAGCCGGACGGGGTTCACGTGGTTTATAACTGGAGTGGCACGCTCACGAACACCGGACAGACGAACCTCTTCGACGTGACGGTGACGGACACCTTGCCGGACGGTACAATTCAGACCATCAACGTGGGTAACATCGCGAATGGCGGGAGCGCAACTTTCACAGCCGGCCCATACACCTCCACTAATATCACAGAGACGAACAATGCCAGCGTGGCGGCCGCCCTGGTTAGCGGAGGGCCAAAAACCGTGACCGCCGGTGTAGCTTCGGGGACGTGCTCGGTGAACCCAACCTCCGAGATCGAAGTCACGAAGTTCTGCGGGGTTCCAGCCGGGCCTAACAACATCCCCCCAGCCCTACAGGGGACCGTGTTAGAGACGGGCAACGGCAATGTGCATGTACGGGTCAATTTTTCAGGTCAGGTCTGCAACAACGGGCAGACTTTGCTATCGGGTATAAACCTGAGCGACGATCCGGCTGCCACCATCACCGCAACTTATCCGGGAACACCAGGCACACTAGCTCCCACGGAGTGCGCAACGTACTCCGGGACTTACCAGCCAAGTGCCATCTCGAGCGGTGACGGAACAACCGCAGGCAGGTATCTTTTCGCCGACACCATCTCTGTGAGCGGAGCGAAGTCCGCGCTCGGCTCAGACCCGCCGGCGGTGGCGGGATGTTCCGGTGCGCAAGCGTGCGCAGCGAAGTCCTGTGCGATCTGCGTTGACTCACCAACCGGACTTTGCAGCGTGCCTGCAACGGGGCAATAGGACGGACAACCTCCGCAAGATTACTTAGCTTCACAGGCGCCGCCTCCGGTCAGGAGGCGGCGCCTGCTTTCTTTAGCTGTGAGTGATCAAGTTTGGAGCGTTGATGGCTTTGGCCGTCATCGGCGGCCGGATTACTTACACGACACTGGTCCGCATCGTCGTGTTCGTGGTCTGCACCGATTGTGACAATTTCGGCCAACAAACAGATCGATTCCTTAACAACCGCCTCCCGAGTCCGCTGCCCAGTCAATCGCGGTAATCAAGCGGGGGCGGTGCCGCATGCGCCGGTCGCAGGTTGAGACAGACGACCCGGGTTTCGGTCATCTCCTCGATGGCGAACCGGATATCTTCTCTGCCTATGCCACTCGACTTGACCCCTCTGAAGGGCATGGTGCCCAGCCGGCAGTCGGTCGAGTCATTCACGATGGCCGCCCCCGCGTCCAGGCGCCGGACGGCAGTGAACACGTCCCGAACCCAAGTCTCCACCCTCTCACCTTGCGTTTCATGAATCTTTGCACATCTCGGCAGCGCGGGGAGTTGGCTGACCGTAAATAACGGAGCCCCAGAGAATTGAAAGCAAGCACAACGCTCGTTTCATGAAAACAGTACCTCTTGTTTGGCGTTGGTAAAGTAAAGATCGACCTTTTCTATCGAGAGACAGCGTACGTGTTCAAGTGAATTCTGCACTCCTCTGCAAAATTCGTCCTCAAGACCTGTCCGTCAAATGAGCTGCATTGACGAAGCCGGTGTCGATTCACTACTCTGGTGCATTCGACATGTCCTTGCTCGCGACGTTGTTCCGGCCCGCGCCCCACATTGCCCGCCTTTCCGATATAGAAGCGGCACATCTATATCCACGCTTTCGATGGCGGATTATCGAATCCACCTTCATCGGTTATGCGGCGTTCTATTTCGTCCGCAATAACCTGCCCGTGGTTTCCAAGGAGATGGGTGCGGCGCTCGGCTACACGAAGGGCCAGATTGGCGACATCCTGGCGCTGACGGCCATCGCTTACGGAGTGGGGAAGTTCGTGTTGGGCGCATGGTCGGACCGCAGCAATCCGCGCATCTTCATGCCCGCCGGACTGCTGCTGACGGCGCTCTGCAATTTCGCTTTTGGCGCAACGTCCAGCTACGCGGGACATCTTGTGCTTTGGACCCTGAATGGTTTCGTGCAGGGCATGGGATGGGGACCGTGCGGTCGCTCATTGGGACACTGGTACAGCGTGCGCGAACGCGGCACGGTGTTCGCATTCTGGAACATCGCACACAACGTGGGTGGAGGATTGACAGGGCTCATCGCCGCGTACTCGACGGCATGGCTTGGCTGGCGCAACGCATTCTTCGTGCCGGGCATCCTGGCGGTATTGTGCGCGATCTATCTGCTGATTCGCCTGCGGGACACGCCGCAGTCGGTGGGGCTCCCGCCCATTGAAGAGTACAGGAACGACTATCCGGCCCGCGCCACGCTGGACCACGAACGGGAGCTCGCCACGCGGGACTTGCTGGTGAACTACATCCTGCGCAACAAGTTCCTTTGGCTGTTCGCATCGGCCAATTTCTTCGTCTATATCGCGCGCTACAGCATGCTCGATTGGGGGCCCACCTATCTGAAAGAGGTAAAGCACGCCACTCTCACTGGCGGCGGTTTCAGCACGCTGGTGTTTGAGTTCGCCGGGATCGCGAGCACGCTTCTGATGGGCTGGCTTTCGGACAAAACCGGAGGACGGCGCGGCATGGTGAGCATGTTGTGCATGATCCCGGTTCTCGCGGCGTTTGCGGGCATTCTGTACACGCCGCCGGGCGTTTTCTGGCTGGATCTCACACTGTTCGCGGTGATCGGTTTCTTCGTCTATCCGCCCGTGATGCTGCTGGGCGTGACGGGGTTGGATTTTACTTCCAAGAAAGCCGTGGGTGCCGCGGCCGGTTTCATCGGCCTGTTCGGTTACCTTGGCCGCACCGTACAGGGCAAAGGACTGGGCTGGATCGCCGAGCACTACGGCTGGACGCCAGCGTTCCACGCGATTCTCGCTTGTACGCTCGCCTCCATTGTCCTGCTTTCGTTGACTTGGCGCCTGCGCCCTCTTGACGCGGGCAACAAGCCAGCAGGCGTCGGACTCACCCCCGAGGCTTCTTGGGGCCGTAAGTGACTGCGAACGTCTGTCCGCGGGCGGATGGTATCGAAAGAGTGCACCCGTCCGAAGCCGCATAGCGCACCGGCCGGCCATCCTGCTCGACGCCGGTGATAACGAAACGCGGATCATCCACCTGACACACGCGGCGAGGCGTGGCATCGCTGAATTTCAGATACAACTTTGGCGACGTCCGGTGAACATACAGGTTCAGATGAATGTAATTCATCGCCGCGTGCTCCATCTCGTGGTAGGACGTGTGCCAGGCGGTGCTGGAAGCTTTGTGCAGATCGCCGGACGGCGTGCCATCGGCGTCCACCTCGGTGTATGCGCCGCCGTATTTCGGGTCCTGGAAGTGCTGCTTGAAGAAGGCCTCCGATTTGGCAAACCGGTCTAGATGAACCCGGTCCCCGGTGAGATGGTACAGATGCATCTCCAGCAGCGACCCGTAAATCTGCACCCACCATGAGACGGTGGCGGGTGGCGCTACACGCGAGGGGTTCTGGACATCGATGGAATCTCGCCATGCGCCGGTCTTCTCGTTCCAGGCGTCCGCGGTCAGACTTTTGGAAAGCTCCAGTACCGCGTCCCGAAAGCGTGCCTGTCCCGTCTGTTCGTAAAGCCGTGCCAAGGCCAGGGCGGCGGTGAGTTGCGCTCCTGTTGCAGCCCACTCGCGGCCATCATTCACGAAAGGCGTGCGGCGCCACTGGCGGTCAAAAGTGGAACGGAATCCATAGAACCAGCCGCCGCGATCTCTCATGCGATCGAGCGAAATGTCCATCAACTGCTCGCTCCAGTTCCGCACCCCGCGGTCGCCTGTCGCCAGGTACAGGTTCAACAGAAGCGAACCGACATAGCCATAATGCGCGTGTTTGTTCTTGCCGAAATCGAGAACCGACAGGTCCTCGTTGAGCACCTGCGCATATCCACCGTATGTGGGGTCGAGGGCCCGCTTGCGTTGGATCTCGGCCGAAGAGCGTACGCGCTCGATTGCGCGGCTGTCGCCCGTCGCCAGGTAATAGGCGGTGAGTCCCACGTTCGTATACAACTGGTGCGAGACCGTCTCGGTGCGCTTAAGCGGACGGCCGTCCTGGTCGAGCAAGTCGTACCACCCGCCGTTCTTGGTGTCCCATGCGTGTTCGAACAGATAGTCGGCTCCGCGCCGTGCGACTTGCAGGTAACGCTGATCGCCGGTGAGCATGTAGGCCGTCGAAAAACCGTAGACGTGGCGGCTGATCAGCAGCGGCGTCTTCTCCGTGGGGGGTACGGGCCTCCACTGACGATCCAGGTTCACATAGAAGCCACCGTGGTCCGTATCCGGCGCCGAACGCAACCAGCGGTCGATCACCTGGACGGCCTCCGTACGCCAGGCGCAGGCGTCGAGTGCCGGCAAAGCCGACTGTGGAGCGGCCGAAGCGCTTACTGAGAACAGGGCATACCCTAAAAGGGCACAACAAAGGATTCGAAAGGGCAAGTGGAACTCCACATGAAAAAATAGCCCACCACTAGGGCCCAGGTCAATCACCAGCACGCGCAGGGGTGTTTCGCTGCTGGGGAGCCTAAAGTGCTGCTAGAAGATGAAGTTAAAGCCGCCGCGGAAGGTGCGCGGCGTCTGGATCAGCAGCAGACGGCGGCCGGTGGGCGTGGTGAATGGCAGGTAGCCCTGGGCCAGCATGTTCCGAAAATCGAATGTGGCTTCCCACTTGCCCGGCACGCCCGGGAAGTTCGGGATAGGCTGCCGGATGATGATATTCAGCCCGATGTCCGGATAAGTGTTCTGAGTGATCCAAAGGTGGCCCGGTGTGAGGGCCTTGTAATCCGTGAGACGGTAGCTGGCTGAGAAGTGCGTGTCCCATCCCGGCAATTCGCCCGCAAGGCGCGCCGCAAGCCAGTGCCGGCGGCTGGAGTGAATCATCGCTCGAAGGTCGTCCGGCCCATCGCGGAGCATACCCGCCGGATCCGCGGTCAGAACGCCTCCGTTGCCGTAGCTGAGTTGGGCACTCAAAAACGGATTCATTACCTGCGTCACGGATGCCGTGTAGCCGATGCTCGAATAGCCGCCGATGTTGAAGATGGAACTGCGTGACCCAAGGTCGGGCATCAGATCCCAACCCACGATCTCCTCGGGTGCGCTCATTAGCAGCGCACCATTCGAGATCGACTCGCGGTACGCCCCCACGCTGTAACTCCGCGAACCGGAAACCTTGTGATAAGCCAGCTCGAAATTCTCCGCCCGCTGCACCTGTGCTCGCCCTCCGCGCAAGCTGACGCGCGGGAAATAAGAGACGGCCGCCAGATCCCGCTTCATCTCCGCGTTCGGGCCGCTAGAGTGGGTGAACAGTTCCGCGGGCGGCACGCCCGAATGATAGGCCAATTCGACGCTATCGTTGTCGCCCACCTTGTAGCTGAGCCTGGCGAAGGGGCTCGCGTAATTGAGGCGGTCAAGGTACGTGACGGAATCGAATGAGAATCCGTATTCCAGGCGCATCACCTCAGTCAGTTCCACCCGGTCCATGAAAGTGACCGAGGCCGTGCGCAAAGCCGGTGCCGCCTCCTCATGGCCGCCGAACACGGCGTCCATCGAACGCAGGGGGAGGAACACCTGCCGCATGGTAAGCGTGACTTCCGGGGTAGATCCACCCATCTCCCGGCTGAAGCTCGTGCGGAATCCCGTGGCGGGGACGCCGGAGTGGGAGGCGTAGCCCACGTTGCCGCTAAAGGTGAGCTGCGTCGAACCGAGCAGGGAAGTGGCCACGGCGAACGCCGTCCCCAGGTCGGCCTGGTTCCCGTAAACAGAGGCCGCGCCGTTGTCGCCGGCCGAAAGCGCGAACACCCCGCGCGTTCCGGAAAACACCGCAGCCGGCCGGTGCTCGTCACCCGGCGTCTTTTCGCTCCACGTCCCCGGCAGCACGCGCAGCACGGGCCGTGTAGCGGATGAACTGCGGAGCACCCACTTCCAGTCATCGCTCATGAAGGGCGACTCCTGGGTCACCGGGTAGAACAGCTCGATGGAGCTGAAAACGCTCGTAAGGTTGATCGCGAGGAAACTCTTCATTCCGGGCTGTACTTCGATGCCCTTGCGCAACGCCGGCAGGAAGCTGGCCAGCGTTACCCGGACCGAATACACGTCCGGCGCCAAAGACGCGAAGCGGAAGTTGCCCTTGTCGTCGGTGAGAACTTTTTGAACCAGGCGGTCGAGACGGTCGAGCAGCAGCACCGTGGCGCCCATCTGCGGTACACCAGTGATGCCGGACACGCGCCCCTCAATACGACCAGGGGCCTTGCGAGCGGATGCGGCTTCACTCAGGTGGGCGCACAGCAACAGCCCCGTGAACACCAGCATCCAGATAGGCGACCTGCCCTTCATTGCGACCGTGGCCTTCTGTCACGCGACCCGGTGTGGGTCCTGCGGCATCATTATTTTACCGTAAAGGTGGCGGTGGGCGTGAGCGTCTGATTGCGATTCTTGTCCACCACCCTCATCTTTAGAGTATACTGACCCGGCTCCAGATTCTGAAGCGGGAGAACTTTTTCAACGGTCACCTGCTGCGCCGATGCGCCATCGATGGAACCCACCTCTTCGGAGAAATCGAAGATCTTCTGGTTGGAGCCGTTCCGGACGACTTCGTAATCGATGGTTCCCACGGGCTTCTGCGACCGCTCGTCGGGAGCGAAATTGTAAAGCTGGAGATAGATGCCCATCTTCTCCTTGCGGTCGAAAGTTTCGGTCACGCGTGGCCGGACCTTCGATGTCGCAATCACGAACTGCCCCAGGCCGATGTTCCGCGTGGGTACTTTCTCGATCACGTCTGCAAGGATCAGGCTGCTCATGCCCAGTTTCTCGTCTTCGAACCGTGGCACGTGCAGCGCCATCTCGTAGTTGTTCATATTGCCGCCGACCACATCTTTGGCGACTATGTTCAACCTGTACATGCCGGGCGCCAACGGAATGGACTTCCCGTATAGAGAAACGCCCTGGACAGCCTGCTGCAGCAGACCGGCGGCCGTCTCGGATTCCACCACGTCCTCAAACACGTTCACAGGACGGCGGGACATGGACGTGACGCGCCCGTAAATGTTGACTATGGCCTTGGCGACGTTTTCCTTCTGCTGGAACTGCAGGTCCTTGCGATCAAACTGGACGGCGATGTTTGTCAGGATCGTGGAATTGGTCATCCGCACGAAGTCCACCCGGACCCGCATCGGCAACAGGTTATAAGTGATCTTCGAGCTGACCATGGCCTCCAGGTCCTTAAACTTGACGACCGGAGGTTTCTGCAGCTTGGCGAACTGTTCCAGGCGTTCGAACTGGTTCATGCGCGATGGCAGCGGCTGTGTGCCGGTGCCCAGGCGCGTACCATCGGTGCGGCTGAAGCGGTCCGACTTGTCGGCCAGACCCATCTGCTCGATTAACGTGAGGCCGGCGTTCGGGACCATCAACAATGCGTCCTTTTCCGACGGGTCCATCGTCATGCGGTATTCGCCGGTCATCGTGGGGTCGACGAACTCGATGATGATGTCGGTGCCGATGCCTTCAATCCACCTGTACCGCCACTTCTCGAACGGGTAGGTGGACGTTGTGCCGCCGCCCTCTTCGTAAGGCCGCTCGTAGCTGCCGCCGCTGGGGTGGGATTCGTTTTCGTCCGGCGGCCCATAGGTGATGTAGATGCGACCGCGATCCGTTTTCCAGCCGGGGATTCCCGAAGCGAATCGCTCGTTGGCGTACGCGATGCGCCTGTAATGCTCTTCCTTGAACTCGTTCTCGGAGCTGTCCGGCGAAGGGTCGCGCCGCAGCCAGAATTGCTCGATGAACTGCTCGCGCTCCTCATCGGTGGACAGGCGCTTGAAAGCGGCCCGCTCTTCGTCCGTGATGATGTAGGTGACGTCCTCGTTAAGCCACTTGCGATAGGGGGTCTCGAGCTCCTTCCGGAGTCTCTCCTCGCGTTTACGCCGCTGCCTTTCCGACAACGGCTTGGCCACGGTTTCGCGCTGTTCCTGCGAATCGGAACTCTTGGTCTTGGTCTTATCTGCCGCCCAGCCTGCCGGCATGAAAACAACCAGGCCGGCAAGCAAACAAGAGGCGAAAACAAGCTGTCTGTTCATACTCCTCGGAAATGCTGGAAGTCTTCACCTGCAACCTCAATTTTAGGTCTCCCCGCGAAGGACCGTCAAGGAGACGATCGCCAAGCCAGCCCGGCGGTTCTTGTGCGATCCGGGAGGTTAGACGCGCCGCGCGCGGTGTTGGGTTACACTGTGTTGTAGGCTCCGCAACTCAGTATGCCAATTCTCCCAAAATGTGAAGGAAATTCGGGCCGGCGGTTTACCATCACCAGTAAGTTGGTGTAACGTCTTGGACTTACCCGTGCGTGGGAGACTGGCAAGCTACGTGCTAAGCAGGGAGGCGAAGCAGTGTAGCAAGACGTTCCCGAGAGCCGGGATGGAGACATGAAAGACCTAAAAGTCCAGATTTCCAGCGCACTCCTGGTCATTCTGACTGCGGCTGCCATTGTCTCCGCCGGCATTAACCTCCAGCAGCAGAGCCGTTTCCGGCTGCCTGAAGACGGGGTCACCTGGGTTGACCGTCAGGCAGGCGTGGAGGCGTTTTACGTCTTCCCCGGCGGGCCCGGCGATAAGGCCGGTCTCCGGACGGGCGACGTCGTGCTGCGGATTGGCGGCCTCTCCATTGGGAATGCTCTGGATATCTCGCGGATCCTGGTGGGAGTAGGATCCTGGAATACTACCGAGTACGTCATTCGCCGGGCCGGCGTCGAAGTCAAAGCCAAGCTGATTGTGGGGGAGCGGCCGGAGGAACCGACGCTCTACTATCAGTACCTGATCGGCTTCGCGTACCTGGCGATCGGGCTGTTCGTTTATTTCCGGCGCGACACGGCTGAGAAAGCTCAGCACTTCTACCTGCTCTGCCTGGCTTCTTTTATCCTGTTCACATTTCACTACACGGGCAAACTCAACGACTTCGACAAGGTGATCTATTGGGGAAACGTGGCGGCGGGCCTGCTTGCTCCCACGATCTTCCTGCACTTCAGCTTGATCTTCCCCGATCCGGTGCGGCTGTTCCGGCGTCGCTTTGCGTCGGTCCTGCTCTACGTCCCCGCGCTGAGTCTTCTGGCGCTTTACGGCGCGGTGGCTTCGGGGGTTTTGCGCATCAACATCTCGCCGGTGGAGCTGAATTGGCTATTGGACCGCATTTGGGTGCCGTTCCTTGCAGTGGGCTACCTACTGGGAGCGGCAGTGCTCACACTCCGCTATAGCGGGACAGAGGAGCCCATTGTGCGCCAGCAGTTGAAATGGTTGCGCAATGGCGCGGTTGCCGGCGTGGTCCCATACACGGTTTTTTACGTGATTCCGTACATGCTGGGCGCTGTGCCCGGCACGGCGATGAAGCTGTCGGTGCTCTCGCTGGTGTTTATCCCCTTGGCCTGGGCCTACGCCATCCTGCGCTACAGGTTGATGGACGTGGATGTCATCTTCCAGCAGGGCTACGTGTACACATTGGCCACCTTGTGCGTGCTGGGCGTGTTTTACGGCTTGATCCTCTCCCTCGGCAGGTCGGAAGAGGTCAGCCCATCGGCATTCGTCACCCTGGTGTTGATCGCCACCTTCGTCTTTCAGCCCATTCGCAATTGGATTCAAGAGCAGCTCGACCGTTACTACTTCTATAAAGACCGTTACGATTACCGCCAGACGCTGACCGAATTCGCGCGCGAACTGGGTTCCGAGACGGACCTGGACGCCACGCTGACCGCGGTGGCGGACCGGTTGGCGCGCACGCTTTCGATCCCGGCGGTGGCATTCTTCCTGTACGACGAGGGCGCCGGAAAGTTCCGCCTGCAGAAGGCCGTGGGTGTGCGCGACCGCTCGGGAAAGCTTCTTACCAACGGAGACTCACTCGACCTCAGCTTCCTGGTTCAGAAGCCCGAAGGTCCTTACTTGTTCATGGAGCGAACGCGGCACTTTATCGACGTGAAGTCCCGAGACTGGCCGCAGTCGGTGCGGCAGACCATCGCCGATCTGGACCTTACCTATTACATTCCGTGCATTGTGCGCGGCCGCACGATAGCCTACATTGGCGTCAGCCGGACCGACAAAGGGGACTTCCTGTCCAGCGACGATGTCGATCTGCTGGTAGCGCTGGCGGGGTCGGTAGGAATCGCCATCGAGAACTCGCGCCTGTACAACTCGCTTGAGCGGAAGGTGCAAGAGAACGAACGGCTCAAGGAGTTTTCCGAGAACATCGTCGAGTCGATCAGCGTGGGCATCCTGGCCGCCGATCTGGACGACCGCGTGGAGAGCTGGAATAGCCAGATGGAGCGGCTGACGGGCATCCCGCGCGACGCCGCCGTGGGCCGCCGCCTCGACGAGCTGTTCCCGGCCGCACTGGCGGAGCAGTTCGAGCGGGTGAAGAATGAAACCGGCATCCACAATGTCTACAAGCTCGCCGTTGCGGCTGACGACATGCCGGCGCGCGTCGCAGATGGTTCCGAGCCGTCGGGCGAACTGGTGCTGAACATCGCCATCGCGCCATTGGTGTCCAAGGACAGCGAGCGCATCGGGCGCCTGATCATCCTCGACGACGTCACCGAGCGCAACGAGCTCGAACGGCGATTGATGCAGGCCGACAAGATGAGTTCCATCGGACTGCTTGCGGCAGGCGTGGCGCACGAAGTGAACACGCCTCTGGCGGTCATTTCGACATACGCGCAGATGTTGGCCAAGCAGATTTCCGGCGACGAACAGAAGTCCCGGCTATTGGACAAGATCGCCAAGCAGACATTCCGCGCCAGCGAGATCGTGAACTCGCTGCTGAATTTCTCGCGTACATCGCCAAAAGAACTCGGCGAAGTGTGCCTGAACCGCGCCATCCGCGAAACGCTCACCCTCATCGAGCATCAGCTTGAAAGCGCCAAGGTTCGGGTGCACTTTGAGGCGGGCGAACCGCTGCCCGAAATCCGGGGCGATCTCGGCAAACTTCAGCAGGTTTTCCTGAACCTGTTCCTGAATGCGCGTGACGCCATGGAAGGCGGCGGCGATCTCACAATTCGGACCTGGAGCGACAACGGCTCCGTGAGGGTGGAAGTGGCCGACAGCGGGCACGGCATCCCGCCGGAGAATCTGGCGCGAATCTACGATCCTTTCTTCACGACGAAGGCGACGCGGAAAGGCACCGGTTTGGGCCTTGCGGTGACTTATGGCATCGTAAAGGAACACGGCGGTACGATCGAAGTGGACAGCCGGCCCGGCGCCGGCACCCGTTTCGTTCTGGATTTCCCCGCCGCTAGGAAACCGGTGAATGCCTGAACAGACCAGCGAAGAGCGGATTGAAGCCCCTAAGGGGCGCATCCTGGTAGTTGACGACGAAGCCGATATTCGCGAGAGCCTGGAAGATCTCCTCGCCACCGAAGGGTACCAGATCGATACGGCCTCGAACGCGGCCGAAGGTCTGCGCAAGCTCGAACACCGCGGTTACGATCTGGTGCTGCTCGACCTGATGATGCCGGACCGCTCCGGCATGGATGTGCTTGCCGACGTGCGCGAGCGCGACTCCGAGACGCCCATCTTCCTCATTACGGCCTACGGATCGATCGAAGTAGCCGTCAATGCCCTGAAGGCCGGCGCTAACGACTACTTCTCGAAGCCTTGGGACAACGAGAAGCTGCTGATCGAAATCGACCGCATGATCGGCAAGCGGCGGCTGGAGGAAGAGAACGTCCAGCTCAAGCGCGCCTTGAAGCAGCGCTACAGTTTCCCGAACATCATAGGAAAGAGCGATCGGATGCTCCGGGTCCTGGACCTGGTGACGCAGGTGGCCCCCAGCCGCGCCAACATCCTGATCACCGGCGAGACCGGCACCGGCAAGGAACTGATTGCGAAGGCAATCCACGCCAATTCGCCGCGCGCCGATCAGCCGTTCGTGGCGGTCAACAGCGGCTCGCTGCCGCTGGAATTGCTGGAAAGCACGCTTTTCGGCCACGAGAAGGGGTCTTTCACGGGCGCCGTGGCGCGCCAGCGCGGTTATTTCGAAATCGCCAACGGCGGCACGATTTTCTTCGACGAAATCGGGACCATCAGCCTGGACGTGCAGGCCAAGCTGCTGCGCGTCATGCAGGAAAAAGAGTTTATGCCCCTCGGCTCGGGCGAAACCGTGAAGGTGGACGTCAGGATTCTGGCGGCCACCAATTCGGATCTGCGCAAGCTGGTCGAAGAAGGCAAGTTCCGCGAGGACTTGTTCTACCGCATCAACGTCATCAACCTTTCGCTGCCGCCGTTGCGCGACCGCAAAGAAGACATCCCGGCGCTGGTCGACTACTTCTTCACGAAATACTGTCTGGAGAACGAGAAGTTTCTGGACTCTAGCCGCCGGTCGCTGCTGAAGTTCGAGCCGGACGCCATGTCGATTCTCATGGAGCACAACTGGCCGGGCAACGTGCGGGAACTGGAGAACGTGGTGGAGCGCGCCGTGGTGCTTACCACTGACCCCATCGTCCCCGTGGGCGTGTTGCCGGACTTCCTGCTGCAGGCCAGCGGCATGCGCATCCGTCGCGACTCGAGCGGCTATCTGTCGCCTGAGGCGTCCTTGTTCGAAGTTGTGGCGGATTTCGAGCGCCGCAAGATCCTCGAGGTGCTGGAATCGGCCAACTGGAGCCAGACCGACGCGGCCGAATCGCTGCACATCCCCCTCTCGACGCTCAATCAGAAGATCAAACGGCTGAACATCGAAATCCGCAAGAAGGTCGATGCGAAGGCCGAGCGCGGGGCGTAAGCCGCGCGGGAAACCTTCACGGGGGAGTGGGGCCCGCGTCCGGTGCAGATGATCCGTTGGGGGTGTTAGCAACCAGCCTGGTATGTTCTTGGGCGGTGCCTCCCGCCTTGCCCAGCAGCTTCATGCCGATATCGGCCGTGGACTCTTGCCAGGGGTAACTGAGGCTGCCTCGGGCGAGACAGGTTCGGTCGCAGACGAGTTCCACCGAGCCGGTCTCCCCTGTAAGCGTGACGACCGCGCGTTGCGCGCCTTTAGCCGCGGTGGAGCGCGGGTCCCATCGGATCTGCAGCTCGCCCGATTGCCTGTCGGCCTGGAGCGCCAGCGCGGTGGCCGTGCCTGAATCCCAGAGGAAACGGGACGCGATCAGCCCCCCCGCCAGGCCCGCGACGATGGCCAAAAGCCAGATCAGCCATACGTCCTCCCAGCGCGCGGAAGGTTCGGCATCCACAGATGACTTCGTCCCAGCATCGCCCATGGATCCTATCATAATGATGTTTCGCGTCTGAGTTAAGATGGACGGGTGGGATTTCGGATGGCGCAAATGGGGGTAGACTACTAAAACTATCTGTGCGGTATTAAGGTGAAATGCCAGAATAGTACCAGGGGAACGTCAATTGACTGAGTACTAAGTGGGTTTTAGAATCGAATCGTTACGACAGGGATTACGGTCATGGAAAATACCTTTGGAGCGCCCGCCGACGGCAACGAGAATTGCTCTCCGGCAACGAGCAAGCCTCGAATTCGCGTGATGATCGCCGATGATCACCCCATCGTACGGGACGGGATTCGACGTCTTCTATCTTTGGAAGAAGACATCGACGTGGTTGCGGAAGCAGGCGATGGCCACGAAGTGCTGGAGATACTCCAGAATATGGAAGTAGATGTTGTCCTTCTGGATCTGCGCATGCCTGGCATGGATGGGTTGACGGCCTTGCAGAGACTGCAAGGCTCGGGGCGTAAGATCCACGTCATTGTCCTGACTGCGTCCGAGGATAAGAACGAATTCGTTCAGGCAATGAAGTTTGGCTGCTCCGGCATTGTCCTGAAGCAAACTGCGCCGGAGATGATTGTTAAGAGCATCAGGAAAGTGTACGGGGGCGAGATCTGGTTGGATTCGCACACTACCGCCGCCGTGATGCGCCAGTTTTCCAGCCCGCTTGACAGCAATAATTCATCGGGAGGCCGTGGCCGTGAGCGGTCTCCATTGAGCACACGCGAGCGCGAGATCGTCACCCTGGTGGCGCAGGGATACAAGAACAAGGAAATGGCGGAGAAAATGTTTATCAGCGAGCAGACGGTAAAGAACCATCTGCACAACATTTTCGACAAACTCGGCGTTTCAGACCGTCTGGAACTCGCGCTTTACGCCATCCACAAGGGCTTGCACGTCCCGGAAAAATAGTCACCTGCGCGCGGCCCAACGCACGATATTTACGAGCATCCGATCCACCGCCGGATGTGTTCCGGCATGTTCCAGCAGTCTGAAAGTGTTCAGAATCAGCCTTCCCGGACCCAGCTTGTAAGCTCCCAGCAGCAGTCCGCCCGCGTAACCGCCGGGGGTGGAGTAGCCGGTGGCAAAGGCCGCAGCGGCCGTTTCGTCAGGGGCATCCAAGCCATCGAAGAAGTAGCGCGGGATGACCGGCCCGTAGTAGTACCAGTCCAGGATGCCCGGGGCGGGGAGGCCTTCGAAGGCCGGGTGACGGCGGGCAACGCACTCCTTGTGGTAAAGCCAGTCGTGGAAATCCCAGGCCCGTCCCTTCTTCGCGAGCGGCAGGCGGGCGGTGGAATCCTTACCTTCACGGAAGGCCTGTGGAGCGAAGAAAACCGCAGTGGCGCCCCGCTCCATACGGCGGCGGATGTCCGCCCAAAGGGCGTCATCATGGGATTTAGAGACGTCGCCGATCAGGATCAGGTCGCTTGCGAGAGCTGATGTGTTGCTGTAAGTTTCGAGCGCAATTCCTTGACTCAGCAGCCACTTCACTGCCTGGGTAGGCAGTCCCCAGGCGAGGGCCGCGCCGCTCAAGGGCGGGAGAGCCCCGGGTGCGCTCAAGTCGAATTCTGTACGCCTACCGAACGGCGCGCCGCCCCGTTCCAGTTCGGCCACCAGTTCATAGCGCCCGGCCGGACCGTCGATGCGGACCTCCTGGTCGAGGGCGGGGACGGCGAGAGGGGCATCGGTGCCCGAAGCCGGGCGAGGGATCCGGGCGGTCGTCCGGAAATCCCAGGCCACGCCTTCCGGCCCGCAGATCCGGAACCTCGCCGGGTATTCGCCGGGCGGGAGCACATCCTCATTGGCCAACACGGCCTCCACACGCAAGGGCGTCCCTGAGTAAGCGTGCGTCGGATTCACAAAAAGGCACCAGCGAAGCGGCGCCCATCCGTCTTCGAGCGCATCCGCCATGCCGGGCTTCCAGTCGCGCCAGAAGCGCCACAAACCCTCGCCCGTGATGCCGTGATCCAGCATGCCGGTCACGTTGAACCCGCAGATCTTCGGGTTGGACCTGATGTGATCGAAGCCCAGACGGCGATGACGCGCCATGAGGCGCTGGCTGGCTTCGAGCAGATCCTCGGGGAAGGGATACACGCCGTCCATCCTGAACCGGATCCAATCCGCCGTAAGCCGCTCGGCCATGGAACGCAGGAGCGCGAAGTCTTCCAGGTTCGGGTTCGCGCCGGCCTGCTCAAAGCGCCGTGCCTCGCGGATCACGTTCATCATGCTGCCGATCCCGTATTCGGAGAGAAACACGGGCTTGGTGTCGCGGCCCACCGTGCTGAAGAACTGGTTCACTTCCGCCGCCTGCGGAACACGGGGATAGACGTGTGCGTCGCCCGCCTTCTCGAAGTAGCCGCCGAGCATGGAATTCCATTTCCTGGAGGCGGGCTCCGCGCCGGGCGCTTCCGCGCCCCACACATGCTGCCAGTCGCTTGTGTCGGGGTTACTGGCCGAACCGATCGAGCGCTGGCAGTCCCACCGTCCGCTCGAGAGCAGCACCAGGCGCGTGTCATCCAGCTTGCGGATGGCGGGGAGGCAGGCTACGGCGTGGCGGAACACTGGCCCGTCATCGGTTTCATTTAGAAGGCCCCAGATGGTGACGCTGGGGTGGTTGCGGTCGCGGCGCACCATGCCGAGGGTGGCTTCGTCGAACCGCGCCGCCATGGCGGGCGAGTCCTTCAATTCCCAGCCGGCGTAGCATTCCTCGTAAACCATCAGGCCGATTTCGTCGCAGAGATCCAATTGATACGGATGTGCGACACCAGCGATGAACCGGACCGCGTTGAAACCGGAAGTTTTGGCGAGAAGAAGGTCTCGGCGTAGCAGATCCGGTGCCTCGCGCGGGGCGATGATCTGACCGATGGGCGCGTGGTTACCGGTATGCGTGCTGCGCAGGAAGATGCGCCGGCCGTTCAGGCGGAAATAGCCGTCGACAATGCGGAAGTCCCGGAAACCGAAACGCACCGACCACTCGACAGGGCCGCCATCTAGCGCCACGCTGAGACGATACAAGTAGGGATCGGCCAGGTCCCAGAGGCGTGGATGGGCGAGGATGGTTTCAATCTCCACGGTCTTCTCGCCCGGAGCCAGCTTCGTTACATGCTCGAACGCCACAACCGTCGAGCCACCCGCAGCCGGGGCGATGCGGAATTTCCAGCGCGTCGCGAGGGCCTTGCCCGTGTCGTTGCGGAGTTCGGCCCGCACGCGGACGGCGCCGGTCCTCGGGTCCGCGCGGATGAACAGGTCGTCGGCGCGGACGGCCGGTGCCATGACGAGTTCCACCGGCTCCGTGATGCCGCCCGTGTCGAACGACCGGCCCGGCGTGAAGGGGACATCCTTGTTCCGGTGCGGAATTTCCTGCAGCGTATAGCCGTCGATGGGTTCCTTGGCCGGATTGAGCACACGGACCGTGAGACGGTTGGTTGCGCCGGGCTTCAATAAGCTCGTGACATCGAACGCAAACGGCGTTTCGCCGCCCTCGTGTTTGCCGGCCGGCGCGCCGTTGAGCCAGACCTCGGCCAGATAATCGACAGCCGAAAAGCGCAGAATGTAACGTCCGCCGCGCAGTGGATGGGCTGGTGCCTGAAATTCGCATTGGTACCAGGCGACGCCGTGATAGCCCGGAAAATGCTGCTGGATGATGGCGGGGACGCTGGTTTCGATCGCGCCGGCCAGGGGCTGATCGAACCAGCGTGCGGTGCGGCCCCGGTTGTCCGGGTCCGTGCAAATCCGCCAGCCGGTCTCCAGTGGAAGCGTGAACTCGGCCACGCCTGTCGCGCCCGGCGCCGGACGCGCGGAGAAGCTCAGGGTGGCGGGAACAGCGGCGGAAAGGAAGTGACGGCGTTTCATAGGATTAAGCTCGCTTGTCGAATTGAGGTACTTTGAGTTGATCACCGCTTTTTAGCGACGACCGATGCGCCACAATGCCGGGAACCCTCATCGGCAGCGCCTCATAGACGTCCACGGCCGGCACGGCGCTGATGGTGTGCAACCCGCGCTCCATGCACATCTCGACGTACCGGTAATGATCCGGCGCGCCGCTGAAGATGGCCACTGCGTCCAGCTTCGTCCGGCCGGCGAGCATCTGTTCGCCCGAATCGCACACGGCGCCGCGTCGAGGAATTCTCTTCTTGTCCGCATGTGTGTGGGCCATTATACGTCCACGAGCGCCAAGATCGATGTGGTACTGTGGACCGGAAAACCCACCATGTGCGGCATCGCCGGAGTATTTCGCAGCCGCTTGACCGCGGACGGGATTCGCGCCGCGCTAGACGCCATGAACGAGGCGCAACGGTATCGCGGGCCGGATGAGACCGGGTGTTTTGTCGCGCCGGAACTCGGGGCCGGGCTCGCGAGCCGCAGGTTGAGCATCGTGGACATCGAACACGGCCAGCAGCCCATGCCGAACGAAGACGGCCGCGTCCGTGTCGTCCTGAGCGGTGAGATCTATAATCACGTGGCACTGCGCGACGAACTGGCCGCCCGAGGTCATCGCTTCCGTAGCCGGTCGGACACCGAGGTGGTGGCCCATCTTTACGAAGAGGTTGGATGCGAGTGCCTGAGACGGCTGGATGGCATGTTCGCGTTGGGCATCTTGGATCTTGAACGGCAAACATTGCTGCTGGCACGCGACCGCGTGGGAATGAAGCATCTGTACTACGGTGAAACCGCATCAGGCCTGGTCTTCGCGTCGGAAGCCAAGGCGTTGTTCGCAGCCGGATTGGTGAAGGCCGAACCGAATCCCTTTGCCATCGACACATACCTCGCCACCGGCTATGTGCCGGCTCCCGTCAGTGCGTTTCAAGGCGTCGCGCGGCTCATGCCAGGGGAGTACCTACTCGCCGGAATGCGGCCGACCCGCCGGGACTTCTTTTGGCGGTTGGCCTACCGGCACGAGCAGGTGTCCCGGAAGGACGAAGAGTATGTAGACGAACTCGACCATCTGCTGGCCGGCGCGGTCAGGACGCATCTGGCCGCTGACGTTCCCGTGGGCGCATTCCTGAGCGGCGGATGGGATTCCTCGTTAACGGCCGCATATGCGGCGGAAGTCGCGGGCGCGCGGTTGAAGACGTTCTCTATCGTGTTTCCGGATAGCCCGCAGATGGACGAAAGCCGATACTCGCGGCTCATGGCGCGCACTCTCGGCACGGATCATCACGAGATCGAGTACCGCGATGCCGGCCTGCCGGCCAAGCTCAGCGCCATCTCGCGCCATCTGGACGAACCGGTGAGTTCCGCTCCGGCCGGCGTACTGTTTCAACTGGCTTCGCTGGCGGCGGGGCATGTCAAGACGACCATCAGCGGCGAAGGCGCCGATGAGCTGTTCGGCGGCTATGAGTGGCTGCGGTTGGACAGTCCCTACCTGCTGCGACGCCTGGCGCCGAAGTGGATTACCCGGCGGGCGGCGTTGTGGTGCTCCCACCCGCGGTTGCGCCGCGCGCTCCGTGTACTGAGCGCCTCCGAAGACCGGGTCGCGGACGCCGAATGGCGGCGTTGCTTCACTCCGGAGGACAAGCAGCGCATGCTCAAGCCCGAATGCTGGACAGGCGGGCCGGACATCCTGCCGGTCCTGGTTCCGGAGGACGTTCTGGCGAGCTGCGCGGACCGCATCGAGCGTTGCCTGGCCTTGGAGATCCGCGGGCGACTGAGCGACGCGATCCTATTCATCAGCGACAAAGTCGGCATGGCGCACTCGCTCGAAGTCCGCATGCCGTTCCTGGATCGATGCGTGGTGGACTTCGCGTTGCGCTTGCCGTCGCGGCTGAAGGTGCATCGCGGCCGGGAGAAGATCGTGGTCCAAAAACTGGCCGGCCGGCGACTTCCCGCCGTGATCGCCGCCCGCCGCAAGCATGGGCTGGGTTACCCGCGCGGTGCCTGGATGAAAGAGCCGCTGCGCACGTTCGCGCGCGAGCTTCTGCTCGATGGGGGCGGCCGCGGCCCGTTTCGCCGCGTGTATTTAGAGCACACGCTCGCCGGGCCTCGTCCGCGCCTGAGAGACGAGGCCATGCGGCGGTTGGTGTTCCTGCAACTGTGGTGGAATGGCTTCTTCTGATCCCACCAGCAGCTTATAATCGTGGTTTGCCGTCAAAACGAGGGAAGGGGTAATTGTTGCGCCGCGGTTGGGGCAATGCTGTCTCGGTTCTGGTAAACCTGCCGTTGGTTTTCGCCGCGATGGTGTGGCGCGCCTGCCTTCGCAAGACCACTTTCATCGCGATCACCGGGAGCCTGGGCAAGACCACGGCGAAGGAATGCCTGGCCGCGATTCTCGCGGGAATCGCTCCCACCACTAAGACCCAGGGCACCGCAAACGGACGGTATGGGTTGCCGCGCACAATTCTATGCGTGCGGCCGCGGCACCGCTATGCCGTGGTGGAAGCAGGCACGGATGGTCCGGGCAACATGATTCGATCATCGCTCACACTGCGCCCCGACGCCGTCGTGGTGTTGAACGTGGCGCGGACGCACACGCAATCCTATCGCGATCTGGATCAGACGGCGCGGGAAAAGTCCCGCTTGATGAGGTTCCTGGACCGCAAGGGCTTCGCCGTTTTGAACGCCGGCGATGAGCGCGTGCGACGCATGACGCCTCCCCGCGGCCAACGCGTATTCTGTTTCGGAAACGCGCCGGATAGCGACGTGCGCGCCGAGGACGTGCGTGCGCAGTGGCCCGGCCGGCTCGAGTTCACCGCTGTATGCGGGGGCGAGCGTTGCCGCGTACGTACGCAGCTTGTAGGCGCGCACTGGCTGGATTCCGCGCTCGCCGCCATCGCCACAGCCAGGGCGCTCGGCGTAAGCCTGGACATGTGCGCCGAGGGCCTGGCGGGCGCGTCCCCATACACAGGGCGACTGTCGCCGTGGCCAACCAACAACGGTGCGACCATCTTGCGCGACGATTTCAACGGCAGCGTGGACAGTTTCGAGCGCGCCGTCCAGGTGCTGCGCGACGCCCGGGCCACGCGCAAAATCCTGGTGGTCAGCGACTGTTCGGACTTCCGCGCCAAGCCGCGCAAGCGCATGCACTACTATGCGGACGTGGGGCGTGAGGCGGCGGCCATGGTCGTGTTTATCGGTGAGCGCTGCGACCAGGGCGTCGAGCGGGCGGTCCGGCAGGGCATGGCGCCCGAGTGCGCCCACGGCTTTTGCGGCATGAGGGATGCGGCGGAGTTCCTGAAGGGCGAGCTGCGCGAAGGCGACTTGGTGCTCCTTCGAGGACAGACGTATCAACACCTGGGGCGCATCTGCCATTTGCTAGAGGGCAGTATCGCGTGCGAGCGTACGCATTGCGATCGCACCATAGTGTGCGACGACTGCTCCGAACTAAAGTTCCGGCGCACTTCGGCTAACGCCGCTCCGCCGGTAGCGTGACCTCGACAACTTCGTCAATGGCAGGATCGGCTCCGGCCGGAAGCTCGACCGCCACTCGATTCCCGTCCACTTTAAAGGGCACGGGAGCCAGCGTGCGCAGCAGGCGCGCGCTCACTGGTTTGCCCAGTCCGGTTAGCATGGCTTTGCGGCTTTCTCCGGCCAGGAAGTGCAGGTACAGCACACGACCCCGTATGGTGGCTGGCACGTCCACGTGCTCCGGATACGGGCCGGCCCCGGCGTTGAACACGCTGGGCGCGCCGGCCTTCATCCACGCCGCCATCTGTTCGCAGATCGCGTAGTACGCTGCCGACATGGTGCCGTCCGGGCGCGGGCCGAAGCTCGGCAAGTAATTGCCTCCCCAGGCGCGGTTCCGTACCAGGCGCGAGATCAAGTACGCCGCGCTCTTACAGGCTGCATTCTCGCCTTTCCAACTCCAGCCGCCGCAGACCGCCTCGCATTGCTCCCAGGCGCCTTCCGGGCGGCGCGGCGGATTGCGGTTCTCCCACTCCGTGCTGAAGTCGCCCGAATGGCGGCCCTTGTCCCAAATCATGTTGCGGTCGTTGAGGACAATGCCGGGCTGCAGCTTGCGGATGTGCGTTTCGAGGTCGGCGGGGTGGTGGTCGATGCCGATGGGCCAGTCGTAGCCGTCCAGCCACAGCAGGTCGATCTTCCCGTAGCGGGTGAGCAGTTCGCCGATCTGGCCTTTCACGTGAGCGTAGAGCTGGTCGAAGTAGCGCTGCATCTCGGGGATGGGCATGTCGGAGTAGCGCGGAATGCCCATGGTGCGCTCCGGGCGGCGGTACTTGAATTCGGGATCGCGCAGCGGAAAACCATGGTGCGGCCAGCCGGCGGGAGCGAAATTCCAATCGCCCGGCGAATAGTAGAACCCGACCTTGAGCCCGTGCCTCCGAGTGGCTTCGACGAACGGTTTTATCAGATCGCGTCCGCCCATCTTTGTGCGCGTCGAGTAAACGCCGTACTGGCTCGGCCAAAGTGCATAGCCGTCGTGGTGGCGCGTGAGGAATACCGTGTACTTGAAGCCGGCCTTTGCCGCGGCGGCCAGCCACGGATCGGGATCGTAGTTGGAGGGATTGAAGCGGTCGAACAGGGCGTTGTACTTTTCGACCGGCCACACGCCGTTGGCGCCGCCCACGTCGCGGAACATGCCCCAGCCGATCTCGACCCCGGCCAGGCTGCACGGTCCCCAGCAGATCATGAGCCCCAGGCCGGCCTTGCCGAACCAGGGCTGCGCGGTGCCGCTGCGCTTTCCGCTACCCGGCGTAGTGAAGGCGTCGGTTTCCTGTCCGGCGTGGACGCGACCGATGGCGCTCGCTGCTGCTGCGCCGCCGAGCAGACCGCGGCGGCTGATTGTGTGAATAGACATGATGACTCCCGCTTTCCGTTAGCATGTGATTATACCGTGCGGATCGGAATCCACACTTCCATCGCGGGCGAGTTGAAAAACGCCGCCCTGCGCGCGTCCGAGCTGGGCGCCAACACTTTTCAGATCTTTTCCTGCAGCCCGCGCTCGTGGAATTTTGCGGGCGTCAATCCAGACGCCGCGATCGAGTTGCGCCGCACCCGCGAAAAACTCGATCTGCAGCCGCTGGTGGTTCACGACAACTACCTCATCAACCTGGCGGCAGCGGACGAGACGATCCGGAGGAAATCGATTGCGGCGTTCCGCGCGGAGATTGGGCGCGCGCTGGCCGTCGGCGCGGACTACCTGGTGATGCATCCGGGGAGTTCCAAAGGCCAGGCCGTCCAGCAGGCGATCGCGACCCTGGTCTCGTCGCTCGCAGCGGCCGCCGGAGGTGTGCGGTTCGACGGTCTGACGATCCTGCTGGAGAACACAGCCGGCGCTGGGGCCACCATCGGACGCACCTTCGAGGAACTGCGCGAGATTCACGACCAGTTGGTGCAGCAGGCGGACATCGAAGCTGGCTACTGCCTGGACACGGCCCACTGCCTCGCTTCAGGTTACGACGTGGCGACCGGGGAGGGACTGGAGCGCACGATTGCGGCTGCTTCGCAAACGCTGGGCTTGAGCAGGATCCCGGTGATCCACACCAACGATTCGAAGGCGCCGCTCGGATCCCAGGTCGATCGCCACGAGCACATTGGGCGCGGGTACATCGGCAAGGACGGCTTCCGGCGCATCCTTCAGCATCCGAAACTGCGCGGCAAGGCGTTCATACTGGAGACGCCCATCGACAAACCCGGAGACGATCGCCGGAACCTGAACGCCTTGAAACGCCTGGCAAAAACAGACAGAATGGTCTGACGCTAACAGGCGGCCATGGCATCCCTGATCGGGAAAGTAAGACTGCTCGCAAGTCTGATGTGGGGCGAAGACACCCGGCGAGGGCCGCTCTATGTGAACGTGGACCTGGTGTCGCGCTGCAACAACGTCTGCCTCGGCTGTTTCTATCACAGCGAGGGTGCTTCGGGAATCGCCGCCGGCGAGATGCCTTTCGAGCTGGTAACGCGCCTGGCGCGGGAACTCAGCGGTCTGGGAGTGGCGGGCGTCATCATGGCGGGGCAGGGAGAACCGCTGCTGCACCCGCGCTTCTTCGACGTGATCGCCACTTTCAAGCAAGCTGGCTTGCGCACCCAGGTTTTCACCAACGGCCTCCTGCTGGACGACCCCACGGTCCAGCGAATCGTGTCCTCGGGGATCGACGTGCTACGCGTGAGCCTGTGGGCGATCACCGGAACCGAGCATGAGCGCTGGCATCCTGGAATTGATGCGCGAATGTGCGGCAAGCGCCTCGACGGATTTCGGGCCTTGGCGAAGGCGTGCCGGGACCCGCGTGGCCCTGAAGTATGGCTGCAGATGCCCATCAACCGCGAGAACCTGGGCGGCCTGGATCGCCGCATCGATTTCGTCATCGAGAGCGATGCTAAGGCGGCGGGTTTCGGCTATTACCGTGCTTACGGTAGTCCGCTCGACTACCTGTCTCTGAGACCGGAGGACTTGACCACAGTGAGGGCGGCGTTCAAGCCTGCCTTGGCGCGTCTGAAAGCAGCCGGTGTCCGCCACGATGCCGAGGTGTTCTTTGAGCGCGTCCGCCTGGGCCTCGATGCGCTTGCCGTGCCCTGCTACGCGCCATGGTACGCCTGCTCCATTCGCGTCACCGGCGATGTGCTGATCTGCCCGCGCTGCCCCGAACCTTTAGGCAATCTCAATGCTTCCAGCCTGGCGGACATCTGGCGTGGGGCCGGCTATCGCGCAGTGCGCCGCAAAGCCATGCGGCAGACCTCCTCGCAGGGCGGTTGGCAGGACTGCGCGTGTGCGAACTGCTGTTGGCCCCGTGAGAACTTGAACGTGCAGCGGATCTTCCGATGGTTCCAGCCCGTGTCGCGCTGGCAAATCGGCTAAAGGAGGGCGTAAAGCACGATGACAGAGAATCAACAGCCCGGCATATCCGTAATCATGGTGTGCGCCAAGCGGACGCGGCACGGCAGAATCGCGCTGTCGCGCCTGGCGCGGCAGACCGCGGCGCGACAAATGGAACTGATCCTCATTGTGCCCTCGCGCAAGGCGATCTCGCCGAAAGAGGAAGACTTGCGCCGGTTTCTCAACTGCCGGATTCTCGAGATCGGCGCTTTTCGCTCCGAGGCCGATGCCAAGGCTCGCGGCGTGATGGCCGCGTCCGGTAAGCTGATCGCCTTCTGTGAGGATCATTGCTTTCCAGCTCACGATTGGGCCGAGACGTATATGCGACGGCACGCCGAGGGCGACTGGGGCGTGGTGGGCGCCACCATCTGCAATGCGAATCCGTCGACAGCCGCAAGCCGCGGTTGCTTCCTGGTCTTTTACGGACCCTTCGCGCACCCGCGTCCGGCCGAGGAGGCGGAGGTTCTGCCGAGCAATAACTCCGCCTATCGGGCCGAACTCCTGCAAGGTCTGGGTGAGCGTCTGAAGGGCGCCATGGCGTCCGAGAGTATCTTTCACGCGGAGCTAAGGAGACAGGGAAAGCATCTGTGCCAGGCGCCGGAGTGCAGGGCGTGGCACATGCAGCCTTCGCGGATCTGGCCGGCGATGACGGAATACTTCTTCTCTTCGCGCCTGTACGCAATGCGGCGCGCGGGCGGTTGGAAGCCGGCACGGCGGTGGGCATACGTTCTGCTGTCACCGGCTTTGCCGCTGCTGCGCACTTGGCGGGCCTTGCGCGATGGCCGTGCCGCAGGGATGCCGCTCGGCCTGACGCTATCGAGCCTGCCGTCCGCATTCGCCATCCTCTGTGCGGGCACAGCCGGCGAGTGTCTGGGCTACGCCCTAGGCGCCGGGAACGCGGAACGGATGCTGATGCGCTACGGCCCCGGCCGGGAAGGTGTTTACAGCGAAAACGATCTTGCAGCGGTAGCCCGGCTCTGAGTGCTGCTAAGTGATCTCGTATTAAGCGCACTCCACAATCGCTCTCTGATACGATGAGAGATTACCCGAAGTCCTTCTTCGCTTACCTTATGCCAGAGAAGTCATACGACCATAATCAGATCGAAACCAAGTGGCACCAGCGTTGGGAGAATGCCACGTTTTATCAGGCCGAGGAGGTCAGCACACGTCCCAAGTATTACGTGCTCGAGATGTTCCCCTATCCGAGCGGCACCCTGCACATGGGACATGTGCGCAACTATTCCATCGGCGACACTCTGGCGCGCTACATGTGGATGCGCGGCTACAACGTGCTGCACCCCATGGGTTGGGACGCTTTCGGCCTGCCGGCCGAAAACGCCGCCATCAAGCGCAACCGCCATCCGCGCGAGTGGACGCTTTCCAACATCGCGCACATGAAGAAGCAGCTCCGGCGTTTCGCGTTCTCTTACGATTGGAACCGCGAAGTCTCCACCTGCGAGCCGGAATACTACCGCTGGAACCAGTGGTTCTTCCTGAAGATGCTGGAGCGCGGGCTGGCTTACCGCAAGAAGGCTCTGCTGAACTGGTGTCCGGAATGCGCCACCGTGCTCGCCAACGAGCAGGTGGTGGAAGGCTGCTGTTGGCGTCACGAAACCACGCCGGTCGAGCAGCGCGAGATCGAACAGTGGTTCCTGAAAATCACCGATTACGCCGACGAGCTTCTGGCCGACATCGATAAGCTGCGCGAGGGCTGGCCCGAGCGCGTGCTGACGATGCAGACGAATTGGATCGGCCGCAGCGAGGGCGCCGAGATCGATTTCCGCCTGGAGTCCACCGGCGAACCGATCCGCGTCTTCACCACCCGCGTCGACACCATCTACGGCGCTACCTGTGTGATCCTGGCTCCCGAGCATCCGCTGGTCGGCAAGCTGGCCCAGGGCGACGTGCTCGCTCGGGTGAAGGCCATGGTGGACGAGCGCGGGCGACGCGATACGGGCGACATCGAGAAGCAGGGCGTGTTCACCGGCCATTACGCCATCAACCCCTACAACGGCGCGAAGGTGCCGATTTGGGTCGGCAATTTCGTGCTCATCAGCTATGGCACGGGCGCCATCATGGCGGTGCCAGCGCACGACGACCGCGATTTCGAGTTCTGCACGAAGTACGAGATCCCCGTGCGTCCCGTGATTCGTCCCGTGGACGGAGAACTGGCTGACCCGGCTACCATGAAGCTCGCCTTCACCCAGGATGGCGTGGTGGAAAACTCGGGCGAGTATTCCGGCCTCGCCAGCGAAGAGGCGCGCAAGAGGATGAGCGCTCGCGCCCTGCGCGAGGGCTTCGGCAAGGCCAGCGTCACCTTCCGCATCCGCGATTGGGGCATCTCCCGCCAGCGTTACTGGGGCACGCCGATCCCGGTGATCCATTGCCCCCACTGCGGCGTGGTGCCGGTGCCGGAGAGCGAACTGCCCGTCGTGCTGCCGTTGAACGTCGAGATCACCGGCAAGGGCCGTTCCCCGCTCGAGAACGTGCCCGAATTCGTGAACGTGAAGTGCTACAAGTGCGGTGCGGACGCGCGGCGCGAAACCGACACCATGGACACGTTCGTCGATTCGTCCTGGTACTTCTACCGCTATTGCGATCCGAAAAACGGCACGGCGCCTTTCGATTCCGACAAGGTCGCGAAGTGGTTCCCCATAGACCAGTACATCGGCGGCGTGACGCACGCCATCCTCCACCTGATCTACTCGCGGTTCTTCACGAAGGTGATGCGCGATATCGGGCTCATCAAAAACAATGAGCCGGCGCAGCGGCTGTTCACGCAGGGCATGGTGCTGAAGGACGGTACGGTGATGTCGAAGTCCAAGGGCAACATCGTCGATCCGGAGGAAATGGTGGCGAAGTTCGGCGCCGACACCTGCCGGCTGTTCGCGTTGTTTGCCGCCCCGCCCGAGCGCGACATGGACTGGCTCGAATCCGGCGCCGAAGGGCAGTTCCGCTTCCTGGGCCGCGTCTACCGTTTCGTCACGCGCAATGCAGCAAAGATGGAACCGGGCCGCCCGCCGGAGACCTCCGGCGACCGCCGCGCGCTGCGCAAGCTGCATCAAACCGTCGACAAGGTCACGCAGGATTTCGATACGCGCTGGCACTTCAATACATCCATCGCCGCAATCATGGAACTGGTGAACGAGCTGCACGCGCAGGAAGCCGAGCTGACCGGCGGCGTGATCGCCGAGGTGCTCGAAAAGCTGATCCTGTTGCTTGGACCTTTCGCTCCATATGCCGCCGAGGAGATGTGGGAAGAAACCGGGCACACCGGCCCCGTGTTCTTGCAGCCCTGGCCAAAGTTCGATCCGGAACTGGCGCGCGAGGAAGAGGCCGAGATCGTCGTGCAGATCAACGGCAAGCTCCGCGGCCGCGTATACGCCGCGCACGGCACTTCGCGCGAGAAACTGGAGCAGATGGCCAGGGAGAACGAGAAGATCCGGCCATTGCTGGAAGGGAAGAAGATCGTCAAGGTGATCGTCGTCCCCGATAAACTTGTGAACATCGTAGCCAAGTAACGCGGGGCGCGCGGCCCGCGGTTCCAGGAAGGGAATCCCATGAATCAGACGCAATCCGAGAGGCGTGGTTTTCTGAAGGCCGCGGGCGCGGCGTTTACTACTTCGATCTTTACCGGCAAGGTCCGGGGCGCCAACGATAAGATCAACGCGGCCTTCATCGGTTGTGGCGCCATGGGACGTGGCAACATCAAGGCCGCCATGCAGCACGAGAACCTGGTGGTGAGCGCGGTCTGCGACGTCTATCAGCCGAACCTCGATAGCGGCGTCGCCGCGTCGAGGTACTTCCAGGCGCGTGCCGTAAAGGATTTCCGGGAGATCCTCGCCGACAAGTCCATTGACGTGGTGTGCATCGCGACGCCGGATCACTGGCACGCCTACATGGCCGTGGAAGCCTGCAAGGCCGGCAAGGACGTCTATGTCGAAAAGCCCGCCTGCACCTTCGTCGACGAAGGGAAGAAGATGATCCAGGCGGCGCGCAAGTACAATCGCGTCGTGCAACTGGGCACCATGCAGCGCTCGGGCATCCACTTCCAGCAAGCCACGGACATCGTGCGCCGCGGGGACCTCGGCAAGATCGCTTTCTGCCGCACCTGGAACGTCGGCAACTCCAAACCGGAGAGATTCGGCAACCCGCCGGATTCCGATCCGCCCGCCAACCTGGATTGGGACATGTGGCAGGGGCCGGCGCCGGCACATCAGTTCAACGCCAACCGGTTCGGCGTCAACCCCAAGTGGTTCTCCACGTTCCGCCATTTCTGGGATTACGCAGGCGGCATGATGACCGACTGGGGCGTCCACGTGCTCGACATCATCCAGATGGGCATGGGCGACAACCCGCCGAAGTCCGTCAGCGCACTGGGTGGGCGGTATTGGATTACCGATAACACCGAGTCGCCGGACACGTTGCAGGTGACTTACCAATACGACGACGGATTTCTCGCCACATACGAGTACCGCGAGTCCAATGCCCAACCGCTCTTCGAGCAGGGTTACGGCAGCGCCTTCTATGGCAATAAGGGCACGCTATACGTCAACCGCAGCCTCTACAAGGTGATCCCGGAGAAGGATTCGACACTCCAACCGGTGACGGTCGACAAGTCCAACAACTCCAATGAGGCGCACTGGGGGAACTTCCTCGAATGCGTTAAGACGCGCAAGAAACCCATCTGCGATATCGAGATCGGCGTGCGCTCGAGCGTGATGTGCCTGCTCGCCAACGTGAGCCTGCGCAGCGGACTCAAGATCGATTGGGACGAGCAGAACTGGACCACCGTGCAGCCGGAAGCCCGGAAGTTCCTTTCCCGCCCGTACCGGGCCCCCTGGAAGCTGGAAGTCTAAGCCGGACGTCGCGCTACCATATTCGCGCTTCTGCTGCTATCCTGGATGCTGTCTGGAATAAGGAGGTGCTGGTATGAAGCTTTCTACCCAGGTGCGGCTATCGACCGTGGTGGTGTGCTTGGCTTTCCTCGCTCTGTTTCAGGCGACTGGCCTATCCGCGGCCCAAAACGTTCCGCAGCCTTCTTCCGCGCAGCCGGGAGACATGATCTTTGATGTCCGCAACGGCGACCAGCAGGGCAAAATGATGCTGAAGCAGGATGAACTTGTCTTCGAGTCGCTGACTGACGCAAGGCATTCGATGACCTGGAAGTATGCCGACATCCGTGAACTGTCCCGGCCGAAAAAGGAAATTCGCGTGAAGCCTTTCAAGGGCGACAGGTACGATTTCCAGTTCAAGGACAAGAAGCTTCGCGACAAGGTTTACGACCTCATCACTCAGAGGATTCTCGCCGCCCGGCATGGATCAAAATAAGGAAGATGGGGATTGACCTCCGGGCAGGAGCCTCCATCCCCGGGCGAGGCTCTACATGAAGCGCACTCTGTTTCTGGCTGTTCTGATTCCGCTGGCTCTTGCGGCGCAACTCGACAAGCTTCCGGAAACTTTGGGCAAGCTTGGCAAGCAGGCGGCGGTGACGGAGATCGCACTGCGCACGGATCCGGCCGACAGCCGTGTCAGACCGTTCGAGACCCTCGTCGTACAGGTGCGAGCCTACGGCAAAGACGGCGACAAGAAAGTTAGGCTTCGGCGCAGCGTGACGCGAGTCACGGTGAAGGATTCGGGCGGCGGCTGGGTGTCCAAGCCCTTCGCCTTCCAGGGCAAGGACGACGAGGCGTTCTTCGATGAGGGCAAATCGCCGTTCTGGAACATCTTCAACAAGTCTTCCGCTGAGTACACCATCAAGGACGCCGTGCTTTACACCGCGCCGGAGAAGCCCGGCAAGTACAAGGTCGAAGCGGACGTCGAAGGCAAGCAGGCTTCCATCGAAATCGAAGTGAGAGCGGACGCATCGTCCAGGAAGAAAGCCGAAACCGTCACGTTCCCACAGCAGGCGCGGACAGCCGACCCTTACCGGGCGCTGGCCGACCACTACGCGCCGTTTGTCGCGCAGGAAACCTGGTTCACGCCGAAAGCCGATATCCCGTCGCGGTTCGATTTTGACGGCGACTGGCAGGGCGACAACAACTGGGACGCGCTGGAAACAGGGAGTTCGCAGGCATACGTGCACTACGCGGCGATGGAAACCGAGACCCACTGGTTCCTCATCTACAATTTCTTCCACCCGCGAGATTACTCGGACCGCTGCGTGATAGGCACGTGCCATGAGAACGATAACGAGGGGATCATCCTGACGATCTCCAAGGATGGATCAACTTACGGCAAACTCCAACTGATGGAGACACTGGCGCACGACAACATCTATTCGTTTACCGGGGATTCGGGCATCCGCGATGGCGTCCACAACATTGACGGAAAGATCGAGTTCTATCAGGATTCCCACCCCGCGATCTTCGTCGAGTCGGGTGGTCACGGCATCTATGGCACGCGAGGGTCGGCGTCGAAATTCACTCTGGAGCGCGGCGAATTCCAGACCAGTACGGGGATCACTCTGATCTACAAGGGGACAGCCGAAAGGCCAAGGCACGCCAACGACCGCCTGGTTGGCTACGACCTGCTGCCGATGTACGACGAGTGGTGGCTGAAAGCCGAGGAGGGGAAGTGGAATCAGCGCACCTTCGACGACTACTTCCGCTATGAGCCTTATGGAGACCGGCCGGGACTCTCGTTCAAGATCGGCGGAGCCTTCCTGGGAAGGAAGGAGGCCGAGAACAAGGCCAAGCCGTTCTGGGGCTGGCACGACACCCAAACGCTCAAGAAGAAGGTTCTGTCCAGGGGCCAGTGGGCACTGGATCCGGCCTACTCGGCGTGCCACGACATGAGCTTTCCGAGCGGGAAGCCCTATTCCATCGACTACGTGTACAACCCGTATCTCGGCATCGACAAGAGGCCGCCAGGTAGCGTCCAGGCGACTGCGGCGATGCAGCCGTCCGCTGGTAGCGCGGGCGGGCAGGTGGACATCACGGCCCGGATCGACGGCACGGTGGAGTTGTACCTTGCCGGGAGCGGCGGCCGCTGGGAAGTCGTCTCCGGCCAGGACGTGAGCGGGCAAACTGTGACATTCAGCGGCCCTCTGCCAGAAACCGCCACCGGCAAGTGGTCGCTTTCGAAACTGGCGGGACGCGGGAAAGCCGAACTCGTCGAGAAACCAGCGGCGGAGAACGGCTACACGGCCGTCATTCAAATCGAAGACCCACAGGGCGGCGCGGATACCTACCGCCTTCGCTTGCAGTGGGGAAAATAGGACTCGCTAGGGGCCGGGGCAGGGAAGTCCCGGCATTTGCCGGGCGAGGACGAGGTAACACAGAACGCCATCGGAGCGGAATCCGGTCGTACGAGGTGAAGAAGATGGCTCAAGTTGCCTACACGTACAAGTGGATCCGCGAAAGTGTTTCGTTGATCCTCACTCTATTGTTCCTGGTGCCTCCGATCCAAGCGAAACCTCCGGCCCAGACTCCACAACAGATGAAACAGATTGTGTCGAAAGTGGGAACCGGGGAGAAGGCGAAGGTCAAGGTGAAGATGAAAGATGGACAGACGCTCGCTGGCCATATCAGGTCGAGCGATGAAGCCGGACTCACCCTGGTAACCAACGGACAGACGCGCACCATCGCTTACTCGGAGACGGTCAGTATCGAAAAGAAAGGTATGCATCCGGCGGCATGGGCGGCTATTGTTGTCGGGGTGATCGCTGGAGTAATCATCGGTATCACGTTCGCGGCGTGCGGCTCCAGCGGATGCTGACTCACCGGACACTTTGCTGATCAGAATCTGCGCCGCGCCGCTGAAATGAGAAGATTGCTTACATGCATCTTACTCGACGGCTGTTCTCAGGCGCCGCAGTCAGTGCCATCTGCGCCGGCGCCCAACAGCAAGGGGCCATCACCGGGAATGTCTACGGCGGCTCCGGAATCGAACTGCCGAATCCGCGTGTTCGTGTAACGAACAATGACACCAACGCGGTCACCGAGGTCACGGCAGGCTATCGCGGCGAGTTTGCCGTGAAAGGGCTTCCGCCGGGACACTACACTGTCTCGGTCGCGTCTTTCGACAGCTTCAACGAGTCGCGCGTCGAACTCCGCGAAGGCGAGACAGCCCGCGTGGATCTCCGCATTCGCGATCTGCACATCTCACCGGACATCGCCAAGCGAAGGCCTGTCACCATGTCCGAACTCGATCGCATTGGGACGACCGGCGTCTCCGCCGTCGAAGTGACGGATTACGTTTACGGCGGCTACCAGGGAGATTTTCCTTCACCGCCTCACGCCGACGGCAATCCGAAACGGGCCGTAATCGTTATCTGGAAAGACTTCCCTTACCGGTTTGTGTTCTCCCATGAAGGCAGCTACTGCCCCTGGTTCGAACTGCCCTCCGGCGCCGCCCTGTGCTACCAGTTCTTCGAAGGCAACGCGGGCTGGGCCGAATTGTTCAACGACTGGGGACGCAAGGAGCGCAACAGTTTCGTGGATGTCCTTGAGAGCGGTCCCGGGCGTGCGTGGGTGCGTTGGACGTATTTCGGCGTGAACATGAAGAACGGTGAGCCTGCGTTCCGCGGCAGTGAAGACTTCTGGGCGTATCCGAATGGACTGGTCCTGCGCCGCCAGAGCTACGACACGCTGAAGCCCGGCGATGCGCGCGGCTATGCGCGGGAACCCGTCGAGATGATCGGAATGTGCCCGGTTGGCAAGCGTTGGATGGACGTGCTCTCCGCTGATGAGGCGACCGGTGAGAACCACGCGCTCGCGGTACTGGACCCGTTCTCCGCGAAGCGCTATGACGTCTTTTGGAAGCACAAGCCCGGCACTGTGTGGGACGCCGTGCCGCGGCGCACCGGGGCGAGTTGGCAGGAATTGGACGACGCGGCCGGCGTGGCACTGGTGGTCCCGATGAAGGAAGGCGCCCCATTCTGCATCTTCGGCGACGCCTCCGGCTTCCGTCACGACTTCACACGCATCAAGGAACACAGTCACAAGGACACGGGCGGCATCGGCTGGATCTCCCAGTCGTGGGATCACTGGCCGATCGGCTGGCTCAACAGTCAGGCGCACGCGGTGGATGCGGAATCGCTCGCGCGCTATCCGAATCACTTCTCGCCCGCAGGTATGGATTTCTTCGCGTTGCCGAACGAGGAATCCGCGCGTGGCAATTTCTATTCGCTGATCGGAGTCAGCGGTGGCACCGAGCGCATCCGCACTCTGGCACGCGCGTGGCTCGCATCCGGTCCTGCGCGGATTCAAACGCCGGACAGCGCGGGCGGTCTGCCGGTCGTGTATGATTCCGGAAAAGGCAAACCATGAGCTTGCATAGACTCCTGCTCCCGTTCGCCCTCCTCTGGCCCCTCGCGGCATTTCCGCAAGCCGCGCCTGCCGATGGGGCCAAAGAAACCGTCATCGTCATCCCCCACACACATTGGGAAGGCGCCGTCTTCAAGACTCGATCAGAGTATCTGGATATCGGCCTGCCGCACATCCTGAAGGCGCTCAATCTGCTGAAACGGTATCCAGACTACCGTTTCGTGCTCGACCAGATGTGCTACGTCAAGCCGTTCCTGGAGCGCTATCCGGCTGAAGCGGACGCCTTCCGAAAGTTCGTGCGCGAAGGCCGGCTGGACTTGACCGGCGGAACCGACACCATGCACGACAGCAACATGGTTTCGGGCGAGTCCATCGTGCGCCAATACCTGCTCGGCAAGCAGTTCTTTCGCGACAGGTTGGACGTGGAGGTTAAGTCCGGCTGGGGGCTGGACACCTTCGGGCACAACGCGCAGATGCCGCAGATCCTCAAACTGGCGGGGATGAATTCCTACTGGTTTCAGCGAGGCGTTCCGGGACCGCAGACTCCAAGCGAGTTCCTGTGGGAAGGTATCGACGGCACACGCATCGCGGCTTTCTGGCTGCCAATTTCATACGCGGCGCTCCACAACCTGCCGTCAGGCGCGGCGGATTTCGACCGCTTGATTCGCGGCCGCGTGGACGCGCTGGCGCCCTTTGCGCGCGGCCGGGGCCGTGTGCTCATGGCGGGCGCCGATGTCTGGGAGCCCGAAGAACTGCTCCCGGTCATGGTGGCGCAATTCAACCGCGCTAGCGAAGCGCCGTTCACATTGCGCCTGGGCGTGCCCTCGGACTACGAAACACTCGCCGCCGCGCGCAAAGATGAAACCGTCATTCGAGGCGAACTGAATCCCATCTACCAGGGCGCATACAGTAGCCGGATCGAGGTGAAGCAGTGGAACCGCAACCTGGAGCGCATCCTCACCATGGCAGAGAAGACCAGCGTTCTCGCCGGTGACAGGACCGCGAATTCGCGACGCGCCATTGAAGAGGCCTGGGAACCGGTGCTCTTCAATCAGGCGCACGACCTTGCGTCCGGCGTCATGGTGGACAAGGTCTTCGAAGATTGCATGTCCGGCTTCCATCATGCGAAGCGACTGGCTGACGGGATCGTGGAGCGGAATCTCGACGCGCTTTCGGCGAAGATCGACACGAGCGGCGCCGGCGTGCCCCTTGTCGTTTTCAATATGCTCGGTTGGCCCAGGACGGATTTCGTCGAGGCCGAAGTGGCCCTCACCGATCCGGGCGTTCAGAACCTTGCGCTGCTGGACCCTGCCGGCAAGCCGGTCCCGATTCAAGTTCTGCGCTCCGAGCGCAACGGGGATGGCGGCCTTCGCCTGGCGGTAATCGGTTTTGTGGCGCACGATGTTCCGGCCTTGGGCTATTCCGTCTACCGTGCGGTGTCCCGGACTCCCGGCATGGCCGTCCCTGCTGGAGCCAGCTACCCGAGTTCGCCCGAACCGCGTTATTCGGACGTCGGCTCCATTGAGAACGAGTTCTACCGCGCGACCTTCCATCTCTGGAATGGAGAGATGACGAGCCTGGTTTTGAAGGACGGCAACTGGGAGGTTTTGAGCGGGCCCGGCAACGTAGTGGCGCGCGAGGAAGACGGCGGCGATTTCTGGGAGTTGTACGGCACCCTCAACGACGGGCGCTTTACAAACCGGAAGCGCCAGATCCTCGCGCCAAGGCCCCATTACAGCGTATTCAGCAACGACTTCACGGGCGGCGGAGGCGCCGCGCGCAACGGCCCCGTCATGAGCGAGTTCCGCATCTCGCACCCCTTCGGCAAGAACCATTTCTCAACGCGCGTGCGGATGTATGCCGGTGTGCGAAGAATCGATATTCGGACCGAAATCACCAACACGGGACAGTTTGTCCGTTATCGTGTCGCGTTCCCCACCGCGATCCGTGCTGGCCGAAACGTCCAGGAGATACCCTTCGGTGCCATCGAGCGCCCGTCCAGTCAGGAGTTTCCCGCGCAGAACTGGTCGGATCTGAGCGCAGGCAGCCGCGGCCTTACGCTTCTGAACCGCGGCCTTCCGGGCAACAACGTGGTGGACGGGACCATGCTGCTCTCCCTCATGCGCTCAGCGCGCCTGATCTCCTACGGTTACAGCGGCGGCTACGAGCCGGGTGTGTCCTCGGATTCGGGTCTGGAAGTTGGCAAGCGTCTGGCTTTTGACTACGCCCTGGTCCCGCATACAGGCGACTGGCGCGACGCCGCCGCTTACCGTGCGGGGCTGGAGTTCAACCACCCGCTCATCGCGCGCACCGCCGCGCCTCACCCTGGCGTGCTGCCCAAGGTGAGGGGATTGCTCAGTGTTACTCCTGAACAGATCGTAATCTCAGCCGTAAAACCCTCTCGTGACGGCCGGATCGCCGTGCGCGTCTATGAACCCACGGGTTTGGCTGTAAAGGGCGCGCGCCTGCGTTTCACCATTCCGATCGCGCATGTGCGGGAAGCGAACCTGCTCGAAGATCCCGGGCGCGCCGTAGCGGTCCAGGGCAACGCGTTCAGCTTCGATCTGTGGCCGTTCGAGATTAAGACATTCCTGCTCGAATGACCAGCGGTAGCCGCATCAGTTCCTGGCGGGTGCTCTCGTTCGGCACTGAACAACCGGGCGTCAGTATGAACTTGCGGCCGGCCGCGGCTTGCGCGGCGTGCCACTGTGCGCGGATTTCCTCCGCGCTCAGCTTGCGGTAGTTCACCTCGTCGATGCCTCCGGCGATCGTCGAGGAGTAGGTCTTGCGCACCTCGGCGATCGGGATCTTGCTTACGTGCGCCGAGTAGTTGAAAACCGGAGCGGGGAAGTCGCGGAACAGATCCAGATACCCCGGCTCTACGTGCACGTGCAGGAAGTTGAGCCAGCCCGCGGAGGCCGCTTCCATGAGGCGCCGGTCGAAAGGCATGCTGAAACGTTCATAGTCGGCACGCGTGAGTGCGGCGGCGTTAGCGTTAGCGACCGAGAGGAAGATACCCGCAGCGCCGGCTTTCAGCGCGCGCTTCACGTGATTGATTTCCGACGTCGTGATGACTTCCAGCGCATCCAGAAGCGCTTGAGGCTTTTGGCGCATGAGTCTCAGGACTTCCTGCTTCGAGGACAGTTTCTCCGCCACGTTCCACGGGTTGAAGAGGGTCTCGATGAACGGCGCTTCGCCCTTGAGCCCGTCTCGAATCAGATCGAGCGCACGGATTTGCGGCGCGAAGGGATTCGCCTCCGGCTTCAATTCCCACCAGTTGCCTGCAGGCTTGGGGTACGGGAAGTCGCTCCTCACCTTCACGATGTCGGTGCGGTAATCGCGGTGGAAATCCAGGGTTGCAGACGCGTGGGCCTCCGGCGTCTTCAGGCCGAAGTGATGCCAGAAGCTGAACGGCGGCCGGTCCAAGTCGCGGCCGGCCAGGGCGCGCCGCACCCGCTCCGTCTTGGACAAGGAAGCTTCCCCGTGTACCAGGGCGGCGGTCGTCGTCAGAAGAAAGTGTCTTCGGTTCACTCGGTTACCCTCCTCGCCTTTCGTGTAGTTATCCTAACATGCGTTCTACAGGGTCTTTGGTGTCTACTGGAATATCACAATGAAACGCGCCACCTTTTTGCGAACCTCGGCCTACGCAGCCGTCTATCCCCTCCTTCACAAAGTCGCTGCCGCCGAAGACCTGCAAACCATTCTCGACCGTGAAATCCGCCGCAGCCAGTCCGATTACGTCGTCTACGTGCCGAAGAGTGTGGACGGCTCCACGTTCGACAACGGCAACGAGCACTTTCTGGTCTTCGACGGCCCCGACGGGTCCATGATGACGGTCTGGACGCAGAGCACCTCCGAAGGCGCGGGCGACCATCGCATCGTGTTCTCCCGCAGTTCGGACGAAGGCAGGACTTGGCAGGCCCCGAAGCGCCTTGCCGGCTCGACCCGCCCGGGAGAGGGCTTACAGGCCAGTTGGGGCTTTCCGCTGGTTTCCAGGTCCGGCCGCATCTACGTGGTCTACAACCAGTACCAGGGCATTGCGGACTACCATCACCAGGTCACCGGTACCATGGACTGCGTTTACTCCGACGACGCCGGCCGCTCGTGGTCCAAACCGCAAACGATCCCCATGGAGCGCAGCGTCTACGATCATCCGGACCCGAAGTATCCGTCGAACTGGATCGTCTGGCAGAAGCCCATCCGTCAACCTTCCGGCCGCTGGTTCACTGGTTTCACGCGCTGGGTGAGCCGCGCGGTTCGCACGCAGCCGGTGCAGAAGGCGCCGTGGACCGACGAATCCGTGACCGAGTTCATGCGCTTCGAGAACATCGACGCCAACCCCGAACCCAAGGATATCCGGATTCTCTGGTTTGCTTCCAGCGATCAGGCGCTGCGCGTCGGTCACTATCTCAATCCGGAGGTGAGCGTCTGCCAGGAGCCGAGTCTGGTCTACCTGCCGGACGGTCGCCTGTTCTGCACTTTGCGGACGATGACCGGCTACATCTGGTACACGCTCTCCTCCGACGGCGGCGAAACGTGGTGCGCGCCGCGCCCGCTGTTGCGTAAGGATCATGGAAAGCCGATCCTGCAGCCGATCTTCTGCTGCCCCGTGTACCAACTGGCCGACGGCCGCTATCTCCTCATCCATCACCCGGAGTTCAACGGCGTCAACCCGGGCAATTCGGGCGGACCGAAAGGCAACCGCCGGCCCGCCTACGTCGCGGTGGGTGAATTCCGTCCGCGCGCCGAGCAGCCCATCTGGTTTAGCGAGTCGCGCCTGCTGATGGACAACGGCGGTAACGGAATCGGCCCGCTGATGCGGGTCGATATTGGCGGCTACACCAGCTTCACCACGCGCGGGGGCCGCAACGTCCTGTGGCACCCGGAGCGCAAGTTCTTCCTTCTCGGAAAAGTGATCACGCAGGAGATCCTCGCCGGCCTGGCTGCGCCCAAGGGATAGCGAGGCCGCGTCGTTTGACATCGGTCCAGAACGAACGCTAAACTCAAACCATAAATCTGGGAATAATCACACTGTCGGGGTGTCATCCCCGGCATGTGTGCTTGCGTCTGTCTTCGGGAGTGCAAGCCCTACCATCATTCACTGGGGTGCGATCCGTCCGTGCAGGTCTATCTGGGTGACCTTTGCGGCACGGCGGGCTGTCGTCGGGGAGGGGAAATGAGTGAAGTTCGCGTTCTGGTTGGCACACGGAAAGGCGCCTTCGTCATGGAGTCCGATGGGAAGCGCGCAAAATGGAAAATTAGCGGTCCTCACTTCGCGGGTTGGGAGGTGTACCACATCAAGGGCTCGCCCGCCGATCCGGACCGGTTGTACGCTTCGCAGTGCAGCAGTTGGTTTGGACAGGTGATCCAGGTCTCAAGGGATGGAGGGAAGACGTGGGCGGCTGCCGGAAACAAGTTCGTCTACGACGGCGTCCCCGGCACCCACCAGTGGTACGACGGGACGCCGCACCCTTGGGAGTTCAAGCGGGTCTGGCATCTCGAGCCGTCGCTCAGCGATCCCGACACAGTATTCGCAGGGGTCGAAGATGCCGCGCTTTTCCGCACCACCGACGCCGGTCAGACATGGCAGGAACTCCCCGGCCTTCGCGGCCACGGAACGGGTGCGCAATGGCAGCCGGGCGCCGGCGGACTCTGCCTGCACACGATTCTTCTGGACCCTGACAACACAAATCGAATGTTCATCGCCATCTCGGCGGCGGGTGCATTTCGCACCGATGACGGCGGGAAATCCTGGCAGCCGATCAATCGCGGGCTGAAATCAGAGTACATTCCAAATCCGACCGCCGAGGTCGGCCACTGCGTGCACCGCATCGCCTTGCACCGTTCGCGTCCGTCAGTTCTGTTCATGCAGAAGCACTGGGACGTGATGCGCACCGACGACGCCGGCGATTCGTGGCGCGAAGTCAGCGGAAACTTGCCGACAGACTTCGGCTTCCCCATCGACGTTCACGCACACGAGCCGGAGACGATCTATGTCGTCCCCATCAAGAGCGATTCGGAACATTTTCCGCCCGAGGGCAAGCTGCGCGTATACCGTAGCCGGACGGGTGGAACCGAGTGGGAGCCGCTGACGAAGGGCCTGCCTCAGCGCAACTGCTATGTAAACGTGTTACGTGACGCCATGGCGGTTGACTCGCTTGACAAATGCGGCGTGTATTTCGGCACCACCGGTGGGCAGGTGTACGCCTCGGCTGACGCTGGAGACAGTTGGACCGCCATCGCGCGGGATCTGCCTGGAGTGCTATCCGTGGAGGCTCAGACACTGCCGTGATCCAAGTTGTGCTCCCGCCGCATCTTCAAACGCTGGCAAGCACCGGCGGCGATGTGAACCTCGACATCCGCGGTACCGTCACTCAACGCGCGATACTCGATGCGCTGGAAGCCGCCTATCCTGTGCTGCGAGGTACGATTCGGGATCAGGTCACCGGGCAGCGCCGCCCGTTCTTGCGATTCTTCGCCTGTGGGAAGGATGTGTCCAACGAACCGCCGGACGCGCCGTTGCCCGGTGGCGTAGCCACTGCCGCTGAACCGTTTCTGATCGTCGGGGCGATTGCGGGCGGCTAGCAGCCTGCGGCCGTCCCGGGCAGCATGCTATGCCGCGTTCGGATAGAACTGGGGGTCGCCTGACGTTTCGCGACAGCCTCCCCGCGACCGGCGGGGAGGCTGTCGGCACAATCTCAGAAGCCCGGCGAGACCTTCAGTGTCTTGCCGCCAAGGACGTAGAGGCGTTCCGAGTACTTGGGATGCCCCGCCGCCCTGATCTCCAGGTTGTGAGCGCCGGACTTCAAATACATGTCCTTCGTCTCACGTACGGTTCCCGCAAAAGCGCCGTCAACGAATACTTCCGCATCCTTGAGGCGCGTTTCAATCTTTACCTTGCCCGTACCGGGCGGCATCGAGTAGCCGTACCCCCAGTAGGGCCCGTCGTACCAGAAGGGATCCCAGCCCCAGGGCCCTTAGAATCCGCCGAAGCCGTAGTAGGGGCTTACAATCACGGCTCGGCCGTCGAACCCTCCTCGGAAACCGCCGCCGTGAAAACCGCCGCGGGCGAAAGCCGGAGCGACTGTCAAGCACAGCCCCATCGTGGCGAGTGCCAAACCTTTGCCCAGCTTGGTTGCCATCATATCAACCGCCTTCCAACTGAGGAGTTAGCAATTCCCATGCCAAACAATATCTCATTGTATTTCAGTAAGGTGCGGGGAGACAGCGCTCCTCATGTGGCTGAAATCGGCCATGAGCGTTGAAATTCAGCCGAGGTGAGAATCGCCAGCGAAATGGAACGATTGTCCTCTCTTACGAGGTCGCCGAAAACACGCAGGACTTCGACTTACAGACGGGCGACGGGAAGTACGTTAGCTTTGATTCTACGGGGAATGTGAAGATATGAATTCCACCGCTCCGGCAGTTCTACGCCGGGTCTTCGCTGAGTTCCACGCTATCGACGATGCCGATCACGGCCATGTCGATGGGCGCTTTCTTGTAGCCCACGCTGGTGAAAGCGCTGAAACCTTCCGTCGTGAGTAGCACCCGATCGCCCACGCCGGCATCCACCGCGTCCAACGCCACGAATGCCGCGCCACGCTCGCTGCCGTCCAGGTTCAGTGGTTGTACCAGCAGAATCTTGCGCTCCTCGTGCGTTTCGTGTTTGCGCGTTGCGACGATTTCTCCGATTACGCGGCCGATGAGCATGACTACTTCTTGGCCTCCCGGTTGACGCTCATCTCGTCGACGATGCCGACGATGCTGAAGTCGGTCGGCACTTCCGGTGCGGGAAGCGCGATGCTGGCTTCGCGCCCGCGCACCCAATAAACGATTTCGTCGGCGCCGGCCCCGGTCATATCGGTGCAGACGATGCACTTGCCCGCGTTCGTCCCTTCCGGCGTGATAGGCTGCACGACCAAAAAGCGCTGTCCTTCGAGTTCGGCGTTCTTTACGGTGGACCAGACGCGGCCCACCACGCGTCCCAGGTACATGGTGTTTACCGGCTTCCGGAATCGATCTGCACGTTGTCGACGATGCCGACGATGACCGTGTCGACAGGGCGATCCTTGCAGCCATCGGCCATGCGGGCGCTGCTTCCGGAAACGGTGAGGACGGTTTCGCGGTATCCGGCGCTCACCGTGTCGACGGCGACGACGTATCCGGCCTCGTCCTTACCCTCCGGGGAAACGTAGCGGAGCACCAGGAGCTTCTTGCCTTCCAGGCGTGGGTCTTTTCGCGTGGCAACTACGTTGCCTACGACGCGGGCTAACTGCATCTTGTCCTTTCGCTGGCGTTCTTACTTCTGGCTCTTACCGATCGGCAGCACGTCTTCCAGACTCGGATGCGGGCGTGGAATCACATGCACGGCGATCAGTTCACCCACCCGGCGCGCTGCGGCGGCTCCGGCATCGGTAGCAGCGCGAACCGCGGCGACATCGCCGCGAACCAGGGCCGTCACATAACCCGAACCGACCTTCTCCCAACCGACGAGCGTGACTTTGGCGGCTTTGACCATGGCATCGGCGGCCTCAATCATGGCCACTAGGCCGCGAACTTCGACCATTCCTAATGCTTCACCCATTGATCCTCCAGCCTGTTCAATCCTCTTCCGGCGGGGTCCGTTTGTCAAGCGACGCCGCGGGCGCGCAGGGCCTCATCGATCATGGCGATGAGTTCCTCGCGCGTCACCCAAATCTTGTCGCCTTTCGCGACGTTCTCCGCCGCCAGCGGGCAGCCGATCTCGCCGGCCGACGACGCCTTCACGCCGTAGCGCGTGCGCGACTCAATCAATTTGCGAACTTCGGTCTCGGGCAGCACCTGCGGTCCACCGAGCAGTTCCGTCACCACGGAGATCTTCGCGTAATGCTCCACGGTTTCCATCCGGAAGAACGCCTTGTAGACGTCTTCGCCGTAGCTGACCACGCCGTGGTTGCCCATCAGAATGGCGTCGTACTTCGGAATCAGCGGAACTAGCGGCTCGATCAGTGCGGGGGTACCCGGCAAGCCGTAATCAGCCAGCGGCACACAGCCGAGGCTGATGATCACTTCCGGGAGCAGCGCAAGATTGAGCGGCTTGCCGGCCGCGGCATAGCCCGTGGCTGCAACCGGGTGCGCGTGCACCACCGAACGGATATCGGGACGCAACTCATACACCTTCAGGTGCATGGCGATCTCCGACGTGCGCTCCTTGCGGCCCTGGATCTTGTTGCCCTGCATGTCGCAGATGATCAGGTCGTCCGGCTCCATCATGCCTTTGCTGACGCCGGTTGGCGTCGCCAGCAGGCGATCCTGGTCCATGCGGACGGTGATATTGCCATCGTTGGCAGCGACCCAACCTTTTTGGTAGATGAGGTGGCCAATCTTGATGACGTCTTCGCGGTACTCTCGCTCAGTCTTGTTCATCCAGAATCCTGATTGTAGCAGAGCGCCGGGCGCATGAGGCAAAGAACGGTAATATGAAAGGTAGTGGACAAACGCCGCATGTGCCCGCATTGCCGGGCATTCATTACAACCAGCGACCGGGTATGCCCGTATTGCAGCACGCCAGTGGGGCCGCGCGCCATCGATCTGCGCGCTCCGGGGGATATCCTGGGCGGGCTGATCCCGCAGGAACACTTCACCACCGCGCTGATTCTAACCATCAACGTCGGCTTGTACCTGGCCACGATGGTCTTCAGCATGCGCAACGGCCAGGGCACCCTGATGGACGTCGACGGGCAGACGCTGTTCTATTTTGGCGGCAAACTTCGCATGGCAGTTCTGGCCGGACAGTGGTGGCGCCTGATCACGGCCGGGTTTCTGCATGGCGGATTGTTCCACATCCTGATGAATTCCTGGGTGCTGCTCGATCTGGGCCGGCAGGTGGAAGAGATTTACGGCGCCCGGCGGTTCATCGTCATCTACTTTGCATCCACCGTGCTGGGCTTCCTGGCGAGCACGTTCTGGTCGGAAAACCTGTCGATCGGCGCCTCGGCGGGCATTTTCGGACTCATCGGGGCGATGATCGCCCTCGGCGTGCGGCACCGCTCCCCGCTCGGCGACGCCATTCGCGGCCACTACCTTCGCTGGGCGATCTACGGCTTCGCCATCGGACTCATCCCCGGTTTTCGCGTGGATAACGCCGCGCACCTCGGCGGACTGGCCGCGGGTTTCGCCGCATCTTATTTGATGGGCACGCCGTCCCTGGTCGAGAACTGGCGCGAGTGGCTCTGGAAGGTGTCGGCCATCGGCTCTGTGGCCTTGACCGTATTGGCATTCCTCCAGATGTACCTCTGGTTCGCGAGCCTGTAGCCATCTCGCTGAGACAGAACGGAACCGGCGCCCTGGCGCGCGCATCTTACACCTTCGAGGCGCAAAGCTTGGCCATGCCACATGCCGGGATCAGCAGCCGCGCCGGCCCTTTTGTGCGGCCGTGTTGGACCAGCTCAGACGCCGGGCCCCACCTTTTCGGCGGATGTGAATGTGGTCAACGTCTTCGTCACCGTCCGCGATAAGAACGGCAACATCGTCAAGGATCTCGCCAAGGAAGATTTCGCGCTCAGCGAGGACGGACGCGTACAGGTCATCCGTTACTTCTCGCGGGAGAGCGATCTGCCGCTCACCATTGGACTGCTCGTCGATACGACGCCCAGTGAATCGAACATGCTTGAAGAGGAACGCCGGACCAGCCGGGCCTTCCTGAAACACATGCTGCGTCCCGGCAAGGACAAGGCGTTTCTCATCCAGTACAGCAACGAGGTGGAACTCCTGCAGGACCTCACTTCGTCGCCCGAGAAACTGGACGCCGCGTTGGACCTGATCGAGCGCCACGAAATGCAGCGCGGGGGAGACCCACGGCCAGGAAGACCGGGCGGGGCGGACAGCCCAGGTGGGCGAGGCTCTTACGCCACAGTGCTTTCCGATGCCGTCTACCTGGCGTCGGATGAAATCATGAAGAACCAGAAGGGCCGCAAGGCGCTCTTCATTCTGGGCGCCGGCGACCATATCGGAAGCCGTGAAGAGATGTCGATCTCCGCGGCCCTGCGAGCCGACACTCTTGTCTATACCATACGCATCTACGACAAGAGTTTTGGAGGTGGTGGCTGGGGTGGACTGTCGCGCATCCCCGGCATCGGCGGCCCCGGTATGGGAGGCCCAGGGGGTGGAGGCGGGCCTGCTGGCGGACCTGACGGCCCCGATCGTGGCGACGGAAAGAAGAGCCTCCAAACTCTCTCAAGGCGAACCGGCGGGGCCTACTTCGAGGTCGGCAAGAAGGATACTCTCGAGAAGATCTACGCAAGGATCGAAGAGGAACCGCGCAGCCAGTGCAGCCTTGCGTACACACCCGATGCCAGCGCACAGAGCGGCTACAGCAGAATCAAACCAGATGTCCAAAGGAAAGGCGTTCCTAGTCGTAGACCCGAAAATCACTGTCAACGCCAAATAGAAATGTCGTGTGTTCTGCCAAATAGAAATGTCGCCTTTTGAGGGCGGGGCGGAGGTGGTGGGTTTATGTTGGATGAGATGTTTCGGGGGAGTCGCGCTCCCCGGAGCAGATCCGAAGACCGCTGC
>JAJFUV010000026.1 GCA_021372245.1 Terriglobales bacterium | reverse complement strand
CGCTTTGAGAAACGTATCCTGGGTCGCGTCGAGAGCGTCCTCACGGTCCCCCACCAGCCGGAGAATGTAGTTGTAAATCCGCTTCTCCCAGCGGGAAACCAATAAGTTGTACGCTTCGACCTGCCCCCGGCGCGCCCTCTTTATGAGGTCGCGATCCTCGACTTCCCGGAAGATCAAATCGTCGGCTCCTTGTCTAATGACGCCCACGGGCCGGAAAAAGTCTGCCGCGGGTACTTTGAGTGTAACGCGGAGGCAGGGCGTGAGCCCACATCCTGGCCGGACGGCTATTTCTTCAATTTGCTCAACGGGATGTGAACGGAACCGAGGACGCCGGTGGGCCTATCCTGCACGATCACCCGAAGCTCGATGGCCTCCGGCTTGGGGCGCACTGTCTTGGCCATGGCCAGCCAATTCGACTGCCGCGTCGCGTACCGCCCGGCGGTCAGGCTCAAGTCGATCGAGTCTCGCGTCGTCTCCAGTTCCTTGCCTTGCGTGTCGCATTGCGACAAGTATACGTCTAGACCTCCCACCCAGCGGTCCTGCTTCTGTTCCAGGGTGAACGTCTCGGGATTGATGGCCAGCGAGAGGTCCACGCTCCCGTCGTGCGCATCCGCGCGGGCGACAATCTCGATCGAGGAGGCATCCAGCGGACTCCACAGCGTGTCCCGCAGCATCGCCTTACGCTCTTCCGCGCCAAGGGCGGTGTCCTTCACCGCCATGTACCCGTTGCGATGGCGCACGTCGATCCCCTTCCGGGCGACCTTCACACTCAGTTCGTGGTACTTCCCATCCAGCGCATCCTGGTCCGGATAGAAACCCAGCGTGTAGGTCACCTGAGCGTCTTCGATGGCTTGTCGAAGCGCCTTACCCAAATCGTTGGTGTCCTTGAACATCACCCCACCTGTCCCGTCGGCCAGCATCTTCATGGCGTCACGGTTGTCGGCGTGAAACGGTGACTGGATGGTCTCGATCTGAGACCGCCGCATCCTATACTGACCATCAGCGCCGTAACGCTCAGTGCTGAACATGCCGCGGACGTCCACCGGATAGATGGCCATGTTGGCATCACTGAACAGGCGCGTCGTGCGCGCCACCTGCTCCGTGAACGATCTCTGCCGCGAAGTCTCAAACTTTCGAGTGACCACCTGGAAGCCCGGATAAATGGGGAAGCTCCCCGAAATCCAGATCAGGTTCTTGCGCCCCGGTAGTTTGGCCAAGTGGTTGGCGATGGCGTCGAGCGCAGCGATGGTCCTCTGCACACGCAACCCTTCGCGGTACACCTGCTCGTTTTTGTCGGCGCTCTTCATCGTGTCGAGCTTGTCTAGCATCTGGATGACGCCCAGATCGTTTTCAGGCGTGATCGACTCACCGACGATTTCGCCGCGAAAGTGTTCAACTATCTTCGCCAGGTGATCGCGGTCGTCGCTGAAATCGTGGATCACGTTGAGGCGGCGCCCCAGTGCGTAAATGGCGATCCGCTCGGAGGGATTCATTCCTGCAAGAAAACGCCGGAGGTGATCCCGGGCGAACGCCTGGTCTTGGAATTCAGTGTTCAGGCCGTCGACGAGAAGCACGGTCGCCGTCGACGGCGCCTCGGGCTGTGCTTCGCCGCGGTTGGTGAAAACGTTCTTGGGTTTCTGCGTTGCCGCCGACGTGGCGGAAACGGCTGAATTCATCGCGAAAAACGCGATTTTTTGGGACTTCGCGCGGTCGAAAACCTCGAAGTCGCGCGCGGTGAGATCGGTGACAGGATGGCCCTTGCTGCGAACCACGACACTTACCGTAACAAGGCGGGTCGTAACGCGAATGACTGGTTCCGGGGTCTGGGACATGAGCAGGGCTGGGAACAGGAGCAAGTTGAGAAGCCGCATGAGCTAACCTCGTTCCAATGATAGTAGAATAAGCGGCAAGTGCTGGAAAAGATCGACCTCTCCAAAAAACTCTCGAAGAAGCAGTTCGAGGCGGAGATGCCCGCATTGGAGCGCCGCCTCTACGATCTCGAAAAAGCCTGCTGGGACGCGGGCATCCCCAGCGTCATCGTCTTTGAAGGCTGGGACGCAGCGGGCAAGGGATCCACTGTCAACCACCTCACGCAACACCTGGAACCGCGCGGCTTTCGACTCTACCCGATCCGCGGACCGCGCACCCTCGAGCAGCACCTGCCCTGGCTGTGGCGCTTTTGGGTCAAGCTGCCCAACTACGGCCAGATGGCCATCTTCGACCGGAGCTGGTACGGGCGGGTGCTGGTCGAACGCGTCGAGAAACTGGTCGCGCCGAAACTCTGGAAGCGCGCCTATCAAGACATCGTCGACTTCGAGCACACCATCGCCGACGACGGCTACGTGATCATGAAGTTCTTCCTGCACATCAGCAAGAAAGAACAGGATCGCCGATTCCGCAGGCTGGAGGGCGATCCGCTGGAAAGCTGGCACGTGCAAAAGGAAGACTGGAAACATCACAAGCATTACGAAGAGTACGTGGAAGCCATCGAGGCCATGCTGGAACGCACCCAGACCGAATGGGGGCCGTGGACGGTGGTGGAAGCCACCGACCGGTGTTGGACCCGCCACAAAGTCTTTTCGACCATCGTGGCGCGCCTCGAACAGGTGCTTGTGGAGCGAGGGAAGCCGCTCCCTCAAGTGGAAACGGTAGCCAAGCCCAGGAGGCGCCGCCATGCTTGAAACCGTCGACCTCAAACGGACACTGACGCGGCCCCAGTACGAGCGCTCTCTGTTGAAGCTTCAGCTCGAGTTGCGCGAGCTGGCGTTAGAGCTCTACCGCCAGAAGCGGACCCTCATCGTGCTCTACGAAGGCTGGGACGCGGCTGGCAAGGGCGGCAATATACGCCGCGTCACTCAAATGCTTGACCCGCGCGGCTACGAAGTACTCCCCATCGCCGCGCCCGCGGGCGAAGACAAAACGCATCACTATTTGTACCGGTTCTGGCGCCGTTTGGAAGCTCCCGAAGAGAAGCAGATCCTGATCTTCGACCGCAGCTGGTATGGGCGCGTGCTGGTTGAGCGCGTCGAAGGTTTCTGCACGGAAGCCGAGTGGCGCCGCGCTTACCGAGAGATCAACGACTTCGAGCGCCAGTTGGTGGACTTCGGCATGATCCTGGTCAAGTTCTGGATTCACATCAGCCAGGACGAACAACTGAAGCGCTTCGAGGCGCGCAAGGACAACACCTATAAAGCCTGGAAGCTCACCGACGAAGACTGGCGCAATCGGAAGAAATGGCCCGAGTACGAAGCCGCCGTGGAAGAGATGCTGCTCAAAACCAGTACCATCACGGCGCCCTGGACGGTGGTCCCCGGCAATTCCAAGTGGGTGGCGCGCGTCGAGGCGCTGCGCACGCTCACAACGACGGTCCGGCAGAAGCTTCGCTGAGACGTTTCGCCTGGCTTGTTCGTGATCGGCAGTTCCCCGCGTCTTCCTGGTAGCATCGAAAGTCTGTGACACGTTGAATCCCATGCAAAGCGAACCGCGTCCCCAGCCCATTACGCACGCCCCTGTCTACGGCCCGCACGGCGTCCTGCTCGCCTGGGCTCCGTGGCGCGAATTAATCGAGCGCGAGATGGACTGGTACCTGAAGTGTCCCGTCGAAAATGGCTACCCGCGCTTCGTTTACACCACGTTCATGGACGGCAATTACGAGCCGCAGAAGCGAGCGCCATCCTTTATCCCATGCACCCAGAACGGCATGGGCATCATCTCGTACCTGAAGTATCACGCTTGGTCGGGGAAGAAGAATCCCAAGGTACTCGAATTCGCGCGCGCCATGGGCGACTACCTGGTGAAGGAAACGCTCACGCCCGATACTGGCAAGTATCCACGGTTCACGCGCTCCACTGGATGGCGCGCGCAGTTTCCCTTCCCTCCCGATTGTGGCTCCCAGGCCGATAAGCCGTACGAGATCGAACCGGACAAAGGCGGCATCGCGGGCTTCGCGCTCATGCTGCTCTATGAGGAGACGAAAGACCGCCGCTACTTCGACCAAGCGCTCCAGAACGCACGCGTACTGGCGGCGAATATGCGCGATGGCGATGCGGTGCGCTCGCCCTGGTCCTTCCGCGTGGACTATCGCACCGGCGTCGCGCGCGGCGAAGTGTCGGGAAACATGAGCTTCATCCTGCGCCTGTTCGACAAGCTCATCGAACACGGCCAGGCGGAATTCCGTACTCCGCGCGAACGGCTGTGGAAGTGGATCCTGGAATACCAGATACCCAACCTCTCCAAGGACGGCCTGCTCTGGGTGCAGTTCTTCGAGGATCACGAAGAGCTGGACAACCGCACGACCTGGAGCCCGCTCAACCTGGCGCGGTACTTCATCGAAAAGAAGGAAGCGCTCGACGCCGGCTGGCAGCATCACGCCCAGGCGCTCATCGAGTTCGTGAACCGCCGGTTCATCACCGTGCGCAACGGCGTGGCCGTGTGCGGCGAGCAGACTTACGACGTGGAGCCCTGGAGCGGCGTGCTTTCGACCTATGGCGCCGTGCTGGCCATGTACTCGGCGGCGACGGGCACGCGCCGCTATGAAGCCGTTGCCCATCAGGCGCTGAACTACGTGACGTACGGCTCGGACAACGACGGCTGCCCTGCCGATCGCGGCTTCGACAAAGCGCGCGGCGGATGGCAGGAAGACGCGCACACCGACAAGATCCACAATTTCATGGATGCCATCGCCGCCTTCCCCGAGTGGGCCAAGTAGAGTACTGCGGCGGAACGAATGCCTGGTATCGGCAGGGCACGCAAAATGGGGACTGGCTCGAATTTCGCCGCTTTTGCGAAACTAAAGAATCTTCATGCGACTAAAAGATAGAGTTGTAGTTGTGACGGGCGCCGCCGGCGGCATCGGCGGCGCGTGTGCCAGGGAGTGTGCCGCGCAGGGCGCTCGCGTGGTGGCGGTCGATATCAACGCCGAAGGCCTCGCCGAAACCGTGCGGATGATTTCCGCTGCCGGCGGCGAGGCGCGCGCGGTGCCCACGGATGTATCAGATGAGTCCTCGGTAGCGGCGCTGGCCGCCGAGGTTATGCGCGTCGAGGGCGCGGTTCACGCACTCCTCAACAACGCCGCCATCTTCTATGGCAAGACGGTCGAGGAAACTACGGTCGAGGAGTGGAATCGCCAGATGGCAGTGAACGTCGGCGGAATCTTCCTGACGTCGAAGTACTTCTTGCCCCACCTGCGCGCTTCGCGGGGCGCCATCGTGAACATGAGTTCGGCCAACGCGTATTTCGTCGAACCGAGTTGCGCCGGATACTGCGCCACAAAGGCGGCCATCATCGGTCTCACCAAAGCCATGGCCATCGACTACGGCAAAGACGGCGTGCGCGTGAACTGCATCTGCCCCGGCTACATCGACACGGGCCTGGCGCAGGCGTATTTCGATGTGCAAGCCGACCCGGCGAAAGCGCGGGCGGAGGCGGGTAAACTGCACGCGCTGTGGCGCATCGGCCAGCCGGAAGAGATCGCCCGCGTTGCGGCATTCCTGGCGAGTGACGAAGCCTCGTTCGTCACCGGAACCGCTATCGCCGCCGACGGTGGATTCAGCACGGGGCTGCCGCCCAAGTAAGTGCTGCGGGCTCAGGTTACGCGCGCCAGGTGCGGTCGCGCTTGAAGCCCTGGTCGAACATCGAGGCCAGCAGGTTCACGTCGTCGACAATTTGGAAATCGTACATCCCAACGCAGATGAAATCGGCTCCGCTGTCGAAGGCGTACTTGAAGCCGACCTTCGGTTCGATGGCGCCCGCGGCCAGCGTCTTGAAGGCGATCCACGGCTCGGGCCGCTGGCGCATGTACGCCGCGACGTCTTCCGGACTCTGACACCAGATGTTGTCGCACTCGGGCTCCAGGCGCGCCGACCAGTAGTCCACCTTGTGCAGCGTCTTCATCCAGAAATCCGGCAGGTAGCCGCGATCCACGCACGCCTGGATGGTCGACAACTTGTGCCCGCCGATCCCCGCCGGTAGGCCGTTGCGCCGGATCAGCTCAATTCCCTTTTCGATCAAGTCGAAGCGTCCCTTGGCCACCAGGTCGTCCGCCGTGCCGCCCTGGATATAACAGGCGCAGGCACCTTGGTCGATGGACTTCTGAATTGCCACCAGAATATCCTTGCCACCGCAGTCGGAGATGAACTGGATTTTGCCGCCGCTGCGCCAGTAATCACTGATCACGCCGCACAGCACCGGGTTCGTGAGAATGGTGTTCACACCGCAGGCTTCGGCAAGGTCGAAGGTCTGGAAGATCTTGCTGCGGTTGTGATAAGCCTTGACCAGCTTCGAAACGTAAATCAGGTCGCGGGCGTGCGACCAGCCACCCATGAGGTTTCCTCCCAAGATCATGCGGCTGAGCTTGACTTTGCCGATCCTGCCGTAGGGCAGTTCGCCTTTGAGATCGCGCAGCGAGCTGAACTGGAAACGCTTGGCGGTGGCGCTGGCCATGACGTTGTCGCCGGGATTCACGCGCATGCGCAGGTTCATCTCCTCGAAGCTCTTGTAGCCGTGCTTCTTTAGAACCGCGAGAACGAACGCGCCCAGGACGGGCAACCCCACCAGGCCGCCGATCAACTCGCGCCGCTCGACGCCGGCAAGCAGCGGTTGCGGCGCAGTCCCCGCCGGCTGCTTGTTGCGCAAGCGCGCGATGAGCGGGCCCAGGCCGATCTCGGAGGCCGGCAGGAACGCAACCACCAGCAGCGCGCACAGCTCCACCAGGTTCTTGTTGACCAGAAGGTACGCACCCTCGGTCATGGCCCCCGCGGACGGGCTGAACAGGGGAGGCTGCGCCAGGTAGTACAGCGCCAGCAGTGCCATGCCGCCGCCGGCCGCCGTGCGAACGAGAACGCCGAACATCAGGCCCAGCCCAACCAGCACCAGGCCCCAAATGTTGAGCGCGTCGATGATACGAGTCAGGGAATCATTCGACGCCAAATTGTAGAAGAAACCCGAAAGGGGTCCGGTAGCCGATTTCAAATATCCCGTCGCCGTCCAACCCGGCGTCATCAGCTTGATGTACCCCTCGTAAAGGAAGTGCCAGCCGATTACGATGCGAAGAACTGCAATGGCCCACTTTTCTTTCGTCATGGTTCGGACCCCACCCTATATAGAGAAGATCGTATGCGCGACTAGCGCAGCTTCATCGGCTTGCCGCCGGCTTCCTTGCTGCGCTGCGCGGCGTCCATGAAAGCGAACAGCTCCAGGCTTTCCTCATTCGGAACCGGGGGCTGGCCCGTCTGGAAGAACTTCACGATCTCCTTCAGCATGTTGTTGTAAGCGACGCTGTACTTCTCGGCCGACTGCAGCACCTGCTTGGGACGAATCACCGTGGCGCCGTACGGGCCGTAAGGCCGGAGCGCAACGACGGTTCCAGTGCGGCCATCCTTCCAACGCCCGGTGATGATGTCGTGACCCGTTTCGCCGGTGCTTGCGACGCGCGTGACTTCCACGCAACCCGTCCCCAGCAATGAGTACAGCATTTCAATGGGGTGGATGGCGTACCAGGCCAGGTCCAGGTAGTGCTTGTCGTTCATCGGGCCGGGGCCCCACGTGATGACGGCGACGGCGTCGTCCGCTTTCACGCTGGATATGATGCTGCTCCAGCGGAGGCTCGACGACGAGAACCACGGCACGCCGGCTTCTTTCGCTAGCCGCGCGATCTCGCGTGCGTCTTCAAGCGTCGACGAAAGCGGCTTATCGATAAACATGGGCTTCTTGGCGGCGATCACTTGCTTGGCCTGCGCCAGGTGCGGGCGCCCGTCCACGCTCTCCAGCAGGATGCCGTCAACCTTCGAGCACAGCGTTGGGATGTCGGGAACAATCTCGACGTTCCACTTCGTCTTCAACTCTTCAGCGTATTTCTCGACACGGTTCCAGCTCTCGGGCAGGTCCGGGCTGCCGCCCTTGTAAGCGGCTACAATCTTGGCGCCGGGAACGTAGTCCTTGGAAGCCGGATCGTTCAGCGTCTTGACGAATGCGATCACGTGGGACGTGTCGGTGCCGATAATGCCTAATCTAAGATCGGCGGCACAGGCAATGCCGCACAATAGGAGTACAGCCAACACAATGCGCTTCATATCCGGCATTGTACACTAGACATCTCGGTGGATACCTCGACTCCCCTCATGTACGTGAAGGGCGTGGGCCCGGCCCGCGCCCAGGTTTTGGAGGCCAAAGGCCTCTCGACGGTCGAGGATCTGCTTGCCTACACACCGTTTCGATACGAGGACCGCTCCAACGTCAAGACCATCGCGCAGTTAGCTCCGGGCGAGATGGCAACCGTAGTGGCGACGGTGGCATCGGCCAAGGCCTCACGGTTTCAGCGCCGTAACCTGGGCCTGTTCGAAGCTCGGTTCGAGGACGGCTCCGGGCAGATCCTGCTTGGTAAGTGGTTTCACGGCTCCTACCTGTCCGGGGTGCTTGAACCGGGCCGCCGCATCGCCCTCTACGGCAAGGTCGAACTGGACACATACACCGCCGAGTTGCTCATGATGCACCCGGAATTCGAGATGCTGCCCGAGGACGATTCGAGCGACGCTTCGCTGCATCTGGGCCGCGTGGTGCCCATCTACGAGGCGGCCGGGCGGATTTCGACGCGCGTGTTCCGCACGCTAGTCCACCGGGTGCTCGAAACTCTGACTCCACTCGACGATCCACTACCCACCTCCATCCGGGAGCGGCTGAAGCTGCCGGCCCGCTGGGACGCCATCCGCCTCACGCACTTCCCCGAAGAGCGCGACGAAATTCACGTGCTCAATGAGTTCCGTTCCCCCGCGCAGTGGCGGCTGATCTTCGACGAGTTCTTCTGGCTGGAGTGCGGCCTCTCGATCAAGCGCGCGCGGGCCCGCAAGGAGGACGGCATCGCCTTCGCGCTCACCGGCAAAGTGCGCGAGCAGGTCAAACGCATGCTGCCGTTCAAGCCCACGGCGGCGCAGAAGCGCGTTCTCGGTGAAATCGCGCAAGACATGGCTAAGCCCCATCCCATGCACCGGCTGCTGCAGGGAGATGTCGGCAGTGGGAAGACGCTGGTCGCTGCAGAAGCCGCCATCATCGCCATCGAGAATGGCTGTCAGGTGGCCGTGCTCGCGCCCACGGAAATACTGGCCGCGCAACATTACTACTACTTCAAGAACCTCTTCCGCGATCTCGGCTACACGGTGGTGCTGATCACGGGATCGCTCAGCGCGCGCGAAAAGTCGCAGCTCAAGAAGCTGGTCGCCGAAGGACTAGTGAACGTGGCCATCGGCACGCATGCCCTGATTGAAGAGGACGTGAACTTCCGGCGCCTGGGATTGGCCGTGATCGACGAGCAGCATCGCTTCGGCGTCATGCAGCGTCTGAAGCTGCACCGCAAGGGAGAGCGGCCGGACGTGCTGGTGATGACCGCCACGCCCATCCCGCGCACCCTGGCGCTCACCGTCTACGGCGATCTGGACGTCTCCATCATCGACGAGCTGCCGCCCGGCCGCCGCCCCATCGTCACCAAGCATGTGAATGAGGACCAAGTGGAACTGGTCTACAGCTTCATCAAGCGTGAGATCGATCAGGGACGCCAGGCGTACGTGGTGTATCCGGTCATTGAAGAGTCCGAAACGCAGGCGCTCAAGGCCGCCGGGAAGATGTTCCATCACCTTTCAGCGGTTGTCTTCCCCGACGTCCTGGTGGGGCTGTTACACGGACGACTACCTTCGGACGAGAAAGAAGCGGTCATGGAGAGCTTCAAGCGCGGCGAGACGAAGATTCTGGTTTCGACAACGGTGATTGAGGTGGGCGTCGACGTGCCCAACGCAACCGTGATGGTGATCGAACAGGCTGAGCGTTTCGGCCTGGCGCAACTGCACCAGTTGCGCGGGCGCGTGGGCCGGGGCGCGCAGCAAAGCTACTGCGTGCTGGTCACCGGAAAGCTTGGCGACGCGAGCCGCGAGCGCATACGCACTATGGTGGAGTCTTCCGACGGCTTCCAAATCGCCGAGATGGATTTGAAACTGCGCGGGCCCGGCGAATTCTTCGGTACGAAGCAATCCGGCCTCCCCGCGCTGCGCATCGCCAACCTGATCCGGGATCACGAGATTCTGGAGATTGCCCGCGGGGAGGCGCAACAGTTCGTCGAGCACGCGCCGGCGGAGGAACGGCGGCGGGTGGTGGCGCACATTCGCAAGAGCTGGCAGCGGTTGTACGGACTGGTGGAGGTGGGCTGATGCGTGTGATCGCAGGTGAATTTCGTAGCCGTCGTCTGAAGACGCTGCCGGGCATGGCGCTCCGGCCTACGCCGGACCGCCTGCGCGAATCCCTGTTCAACGTCCTGGCGCCGCGCATCGCCGGCTGCGTTTTTGTGGACGCTTACGCGGGCTCGGGCGCGGTGGGTATCGAGGCGCTCAGCCGCGGAGCCGCGCGCGCCGTTTTCGTCGAGAAGCACCCCGCCGCCGTGCGCGTGATCCGCGAAAACCTGGCCGCGCTAGGCATCGAGGACCGCGCCCAAGTGTTTCAAGCCTCGGCCGCCATGATCGTCAGGCGCTACAGGGAAGGCATTGTATTTCTGGATCCGCCCTATCCGCTGGTAAAGGAATACGACGCCGCGCTGCGTGCCCTGGGTGCAGCGCCGGGCCCGTCGCTGCTCGTCATCGCGCAGCACTCATCAAAACAGTATATGGTCGAATCCGCAGGCGGGCTGAAACGTGTGCGGCAGGTGCGCCAGGGCGACAACACGTTGAGTTTTTACGAGGCGGAGTGATAGCGTCCGCAATACGCTGGATTAATCCAGATCCATCGCGGCCTTGAGACCGCACCCAACTTCCCTCAGGACTAAGGGTGGCAGCGTGCCTATCTTCTGGGTCAGCTTGGCTCGGTCCAGCGTGGTTACCTGGTGGCACAACGCCAGACTGGACTTGGTCAATCCGGCGGTCCCTGCCTGAATCCCCACTGCGGTAGGGCCGCGCCTGCCTTGGGACGCGGAGGTGGAGATCGGGACGACAATCACCGACCGCCAGCCGGGGGTCTGGTTGAAACCGTCGTGGGACACAAGGACCACCGGGCGGCGCCCCGCCTGTTCCGACCCCGAACGCGGCACAAGGTCGGCCCAATAAACATCGCCCCGTCTCACTTCGCCCTCTTCCTGGTTTTCAACAGATGCTCGACCGCGGCGGATTCCAGGTCGGGATCCATGTCGAATCTCGTGCCGGACATCTCCGCCGCATAGGCCGCGATGGCCTCATGCCGCGCTTTCCGTGCCTGTTCTCGCAGCCACGCTTCAATGGCTTCGCGAGCCAGAGCGGTCGCGGGCGCTTGTGAGCGCAAGGCCGCCGCCCTCAATTGATCGTAGGTGCTTTCCGGGAGAGGCAGATGGAAATTCTTCATATCCTGCACTCATGAGTATGCCATGAATTAGTGGCACAGGATAGTGGCAATGATCCTGGCCGGGCTAGTGCAGGAACATGTGGATCCCCTGGTGCAGGGCGGCGGCGCCGGCGGCGCCGGTGAGTGCCGGCATGAATGCGGGGACGGGC
>JAJFUV010000016.1 GCA_021372245.1 Terriglobales bacterium | reverse complement strand
CCGTTGTTCTGGAAGTCGGATGAGGTTGTCATGCCTGCCGTGTTTATCAGGTGTACCATGAAGCGCCCATTCTTGCGGCGCAACACGACTTCCACCGAGTTAGCGCCGCTTACTTCCACCATGGGCGTGAAGATGCGCGATGCCACTCTACGCACGAACTGGCACGTCGCGGCGGTGTGCGACGACCTGTAAGCCGCCCCCACCGGGCCGTATATCGAGGCGATCTGCCCCTTGCCGTAGCTCGACAGCGTAGCTGCGCACTGCGCGTCCCGCGACGAATCGTACGTCGGATACCGCGATTCGATGGCCGCAGCCGTGTCCGCTTCGACATCCTGCCACATCCCTCGCAGGTTCCCGAACAGCTCATCACCCGTGACGAACGCCGCCTGCTCTGACGGGGCGCCATTCAACTTCACTCCCAGAGCCGCGGTGAACAGCGCCGTCGATTGCACGCCGGTCACCAGCAGCTTCCCGCCATTACGTACATACCCGAGCAGTACATCGCGCGCCTTCACGCCGATGTCCTTCCACTCCGGCACTACCATCAGCGGGTACTTGGCGACCATCTCTTCCAACCGCCAATCCGGTACCACATCCACCGAATACTGGTTGTCCAGCAGCACGTCGAGCACGCCACGGACGCCGTCCAATTCGCGGCCGAAATCGCCAAGGATCTTGTTCGCGGTGTTGTACAGGCTGTGGCTCGACATCAGCACGCCCACCTGCGGTACGGTCTGTGACCGGAACGAAACTTCCTGGCGCGCCCGGCAGAACTTAGCCACCTGGCCCATGGTCCGGATGAGGCGCGGATCCAGCTTCCCTGCCCTCGTGGGCTGGTAGTAGATCTGGAAGCCGCCGCCCTGCGCAATCACCACGGAGGCCTCCTGTTTCAGTTCCACGGCGGGCTTGTGCGCGAAAGCCGCGGGCCGGTCCCCACGATGATGGAAGCCCCATGCCATCAGGTCCCACGGTTTGCCCACCTGTGACATGTAGCGCGCTTCGATGCGGCCGTTCACCAGCGCCGGCGTCCCCGCGTAATCGCCCGAGATATAGTCCACCGGAATATCCGGCGGCTCGGGCGCTAGCGTCGAGTATAGCCAGTTGCTCGCGATCTGCAGCTTGGGACGAAATACATGCAGCGCATCCACCCAGTGCCTCACGTACTTGCGGAACTGCTCCCGCTGCAGCGCGATCATCTCGCGCCAGCCCGAATCGCCTTCTTTCCTTGGCAACTCCGCGATGCCCGTAGCGCTGCGGAATGCGTCGCGCGCGGCGTCGGAGTAGTCCATCTTCACGGCCCAGCACTCGCCGTCAATCCACAGACCGTCGACGTCGTAGTTGCCTACGGCTTCCTTCAGTTCCGGGATCATCAGCCGGTCGACATACGGACCGTAAAGGCTGGTGATGTCCTTGTCCGGCTTGCCGTCGGGCCCCACGCGCGCCCACTCGGGATGATCCGTGACGGCGCGCGTATCCCAGACGCCGGAGAAGTGTATGTATAGTGCCACACCGTGACGCGCGGTCACGCGGCGCCAGACCGCGAGGGAATCGTTCACAATGTGCGGCGCCGAAGTCCCCACTTTCGATGGATACCCCAGGTACCCGATGTGGCCCTTGCAGTCGTACTGCACAAAATCCGGCTTCACCTCGGCGAGAAACTGCTCCACCATCGCGTCCGTCACGTCGCGGCCTAGCGCCGGATCGGCCGGTCCGGGATGCAGGTCGAAGTGCAATCCAAAATAACAGTCCTTGCGAGCGCGGCGCATCTTGGGTGGCTGCGCGGCGGCGGTGAGCGCCAGGGCGGGCGCGGCGAACAGGCTTCTTCGTGTGACTTTCATAGGCAGCGGTCTGCCTATTCTACCAGCGCCTGGATGGTGCCGGGCGCGTTGCCTTCCAGCCGGTTATTTACGAAAATGAACGCGGGCTGCTGTGTTTCGAGCGAGCGCGAAATGATTGCCCGCAACGCCGCGCGCGCCTCCTCGTTCGGGTCCTTCACTTCGCTGTAAGGCGAGAACTCCTTCACCGCCTGCTCGTAACTTCGCCCGCGGCCGAGCAGCGCTCGCGTCACAGATAAATCCGTGGTGAAGGCATCCCCCAGGGCGGTCTGCTGGGCGAGCGGCGGCATGCGTGTCCAGGAGTTGAACACGTGCGAAGCGCCGCGCCCGCGTAGACATTCGAAGTACTCAGGGCGCAGCAGTTCCGGGTTGCGTACCTCGACCGCATAGCGCACGCCCGGCGGGATGCGGCCCAGGAACGTGTCCAGGTCGGCGAGAAAGTCCCGCAGGCGGTCGTAGCTCGCGCGCGAGAACGTTCCGAACTCGAAAATGACCACGGCGATCTGCGCGCGGTATGGTTCGAGTGGGCGCAGAAAAGCGTCGGTGAACAGCCCTGCGTCCAGGTACGTTTCGTTCACCTGTCCCGCGCGGCCGCCGTACCGGTCGTGCTTGGGAAACACCTTCACGGTGACCTGCTCGGGAGCCTTGAACGCGTACAACAGCTTCGGCGGAGCCGAGCCAAACAGCCGGTGCCAGTAATCCTCGGAAGGAAATTGGTAGAAAGAGAAATCGCCGCAGACGGCCGGGAATGTTTCGGCGTACTCGCCGAGGCAGGTCGATTCGAATTTCTTCTGCGAGAAACGCCCGCGCGTGAGATAGCGCTCTTCGCTATAGACCTGACCTAGCCAGCCCGGGTATTTCCAGCTGCTGGTACCGACGTACACGCCCCGGCCTGCGAGCGAGGAAAGCGTCTCGGCCACCCGCGTGCGATCGAACTTTCCGGCAGCCCCCATATTCACAAGTTTACGGAAAATCTCAATCCTCGAAACGGCTTGACAGTCGAGACGCTTTGCCATCTAATGGGGCTGAGAGTCGACGAGCTGTTTGCCCGTTTACAGAAAGAGAGAGTTGCGCATGAAGAGTTCCTCTGTGATAGCGCTACTCATTCTCGCTGCGCTCACGGCACCATCCCAGGCACAGCAACCGTTCGTATTGACGGACGGAACCCCACTCAGAGTGCGATTGAACCGCAATGTTTCCTCGGCCGATGCCCAGGTCGGCGAAACAGTGGACTTCGACGTCGTGGAGGACGTCCTCGTGAACGGCGTGGTCGTCATCCAGCGAAACAGCAGAGTCCTGGCCACCGTCACGGAGGCTCGGCCGAAGGGCCTCATGGGAAAGGCCGGCAAGCTGAACATGAACATCGACCACGCACGATCCGTTCTGGGCGAAAAAATCGCCCTGCGCGCGGTCAAGGAATACAAGAGCGGAGACGCCGGCAACGCCGGGGCAATGGACATCGCCGCGTCGATCGTGACGGCTCCATTCTTTCTGTTCATGAAAGGCAAGGACGTCACTATCCCGAAAGGCACCGAAGTGACGGCCTATGTGCACGGGGATGCCCGGCTGGACGAGGCGCGCCTCCGTGCGCACGCTTCGAGTGCGCCTAAGAAGGAAGAAGCCGCCACTTCCACGCCACCGGCTCCCTCGGCGGCGCCGGCTGCCCAATCATCACCGGCCGCTCTTACGCCATCGACAGCTGCCGCGACGTCCGCCGCTCCTGCGCCGCAAAGTGATGCCGCACCGGCGCCGCGCGCGTCCAAGCCCGCATCGGCATCCGGCATTACGAACGCCGACGTCCTCGCCTTGAAAGAGGCTGGCTTCTCCGACGACCTGATCATCTCGAAAATCAAGTCCTCACGCTGCGCCTTCAAGATGGAGACGAGCGACATGATCGAGCTTAAGAAGGCTGGGCTGTCCGATCGCGTGATCGGCATCATGATGGAGAAGACGCAGTAGACGAACGTCTATGGCTGCGCATCCCCTGCCCGCATCGATCGGCCCATACCAGATCCGCGCCGAGTTAGGCCGCGGCGGCATGGGCGTCGTCTACCTGGCCGTCGATCCCGCTATCGGACGGGAGATCGCCGTCAAGGTCATCCGTCTGGACCTGTTCGCCGACCCGGAACAAGCGGCGCAGTTGCGGCTCCGTCTCTCACGGGAAGCCGCCGCTGCCGGACGCCTGAATCATCCGGGGATCGTGACGGTCTATCAACTGGGGGAGCACCAGAACACCGTCTACATCGCCATGGAGTTGCTCAAGGGAACCTCGCTCGAGGAAATCTTGAAATCCGGCCTCATGCGCGACTTGCCGAAGGTGATGAGCCTGCTGGAGCAGATCGCGGACGCCCTCGATTACGCGCACTCGAACGGAATCGTGCACCGGGACATCAAGCCCGCGAACATCCTGGTCCGCCAGGATGGCAAGGTGAAGATCACCGATTTCGGGATCGCGAAGATTCGCTCCCAGAACGTCACGCAAACCGGTACGGCACTGGGCACGCCGGCCTACATGGCCCCTGAGCAGATCATGGCTTTGCAGGTGGACGGCCGGGCCGACCAGTTCTCGCTCGCAGTGATGGCGTTCCTGATGCTCGCCGGAAGGAGACCGTTTGAAGCGCCGACAGCGGATGCGCTGATGGTCCAGATCGTCCGGGCCGATCCGCTGATCCTGCACGAGGTGAATCGCGAAATGCCGGCGAACGCCAGCGCGGTATTCAAGAAAGCGCTGGCCAAATCGCCCGCGGGCCGGTTCGGAAGCTGCAGCGAGTTCGTGGCGGCGCTCGGCGCGGCATTGGGCGCCCGTTCAGCGCCGGTGCTCTCGGCAGGCCGGCGGGTCCCCCGCAAAATCGCCGTGTACGGCAGTGTTGCGGGTGTGGTTGTTGTAGCCGCGCTCGTGGCGGCCTGGCTGTGGCATCCGCGCCAGGAAAGACCTCAACAGGCAGCACAACAGACTGCTGCCTCGGTCCCACCTCCTGCCGCCCAGCCGCGGCCGGCCATGCCAAAGACGATCATGAACAGCAAGGATGGCCTGACGTATGTGCTGGTGGGAGAACCGCTTCCGGGAAACGGTCCGCAGCCCTTCTACTTGACGCAAACCGAGGTCACGGCGGAAGCGTTTGCCCGGTTCAATTCGAAGGTATCGCTCAGAGGCAACATGCCGGCCACCGGCGTCACATGGGACGATGCGCGCGCTTATTGCGAGTGGGCCGGCGGCCGCCTGCCGGCGGAAGCCGAGTGGGTGCGCGCGGCGCGTGACGGCTCTGCGGGACCGGGAGAACGGTCCCTATCCGACGTTGCGTGGTTCGATGGCAACAGCGGCGGAAGAGTTCACGAAGTCGGGCGCAAGCTGGCGAACGGTTTCGGCCTGTACGACATGCAGGGCAACGTGTGGGAATGGGTCGCGGATTCCGGTGCCGGCTCGGAACGCGTCCTGCGCGGCGGCTCGGCCATGAGCGGCCGGCAGCACGTAGGCGTTTCCGCTCGCTGGACCCTGAGCCACACGTTGAAAGACAAGATGATCGGCTTCCGCTGTGTCCTGGATGGGAACTGACGAGACTGGTCTGTCCCCCTTCCTATTCCAACGCGGTCTTAAACAACCGGAGCCTGTTGCCGTGCATCACGTTGGCAATGTCGCTCGCCGAGTAACCTCGATCCGCGAGCATGCCGGGCAGCTTCTGCAAGTCCGCAATCGTGTCCAGGTCCGTCGGGCTCTGCTCGCGTCCGTAACCGCCGTCCAGGTCGCTCCCGATGGCTGCGTGCAGCGTGTCGCCGGCCAACCGGCAGATGTGGTCGATGTTGTCCACCACCTGCGAAAGCCGCGCCGGGTTGGGCCGGTTGGCATCCTCGCACCAGTCCGGATGCAGCATCCAGGCATCGAAGGCCACCCCGATGGATGCGTCGCGCGCAATCAGCGCTTTGATCTGCTCGTCGCTGAACTGGCGTTCCCCGTCGCGCAACACACGGCAGTTGTTGTGACTCGCCATCACCGGCCCGTTGAACAACTTCAGCGCTTCCCAGAAGCTCTCTTCCGCCAGGTGCGTCACGTCCAGGATCATTCCCAACCCGCGCATGAGCTTGAGTAACTCGCGGCCCGCCGGTTTCAGCCCTCCCTGCGAGCCCGTTCCGTATGCGTAGGCCGACGGCCCATAGTGCGCCGGCCCCACCGCCCGCAAGCCTTGTTCGTACCACTCGTTCACCTGCTCCGGGTATTCGATCGGATCGCCGCCCTCCATGGCGAACACGTAGCCGATGGGGACCTCCGCGGGCCCGGCGTTCCACGCCTTCACGTGCGCCTCGATGGCGGACCAGTCGCGCAGCATACGCAACTGGCCCTGGCGTTCGAGCGAGCGATAGTAGGCGAGCTGACCTTGCGCGGTGGCGTAGGCCAGCGCCTGGTTGCGGAAGTCGATGGATTCGGTCCCGGAGGGATTGGCCCTCGCGATGACGGTGGCCAGGCACAGGCCCACATCGCCCCGGCGCATGTCGGGAAGCGACACCGTGTTCATGCCGCGGCTCTTGCCCACCATGCCCGCTTCGGCGCTTCGAATGGCTTCCACCGGGAGCGTCAGGTCCCGGTTCATGTCCAACGCACTCATGGACAGGTCCAGATGACTATCGATGATCAGCATCACTCATGTCCTTTACGCAGAACTTCCAGTGTGCCATCGATGCCGCCTTCAGTGCGAGCGGCGCCGGCAATTTAAGACCAAAATGGAAAGAGTAGTCGAAAAAGGAGTGCAAAGGTGCCCAAACTGATAGTCTTGATGATTGTGGCCGTCGCATTGTCTGCGCAAGATAACAAAGTACGCGTGATTGCCTTCGGGGCGCACCCCGACGACTGCGATGGACGTTTTGGCGGTACCGCGGCCAAGTTCGCCGCCATGGGACATGCCGTGAAGTTCGTCTCCGTGACCAACGGAGATGCAGGTCACCAGAGCCAGGGAGGCGGGGCGCTGGCCAGACGGCGTCGCGCGGAGGCTCAGGAAGCCGCCCGCCGTCTCGGCATTGCCGAGTACGAGGTTCTCGACAACCACGACGGTGAACTGCTGCCTACTCTGAAGGTTCGTGAAGATATTATCCGGCTGATACGCCGATGGAAAGCGGACATAGTGCTCGGCCCGCGCCCGTACGACTACCACCCCGACCATCGCTACACGGCGATCCTGTTACAGGATGCAGCTTATATGGTTGTTGTGCCGAACGTGTGCCCGGATACGCCGCCCCTGAGAAAGAACCCGGTGTTCCTCTACTTCGAAGATCGCTTCCAGCGTCCGGTCCAATTTCGCCCCGACATTGCCGTCACCATCGATGACGTGATTGAGAAGAAGATCGCGGCGTTTGATGCCCACGTTTCGCAGATGTACGAGTGGCTTCCCTGGGTGGACGCCACGACCGAACAGCCGCCCACGGAACCTTCACAGAGGCTGAACTGGTTGCGGACGCGATTTCTGAAGTATGCAAGCGGAAGAATCAATCCATCCGTTCGGCAGGCCCTGGAGAAATGGTATGGGCCCGAGAAGGCCGCGTCGATCCATCATGCGGAAGCTTTCGAGATCTGTGAATACGGAGAACGGCCAACCGACGAGCAGATCCGCCAATTGTTCCCCATGCTCCGTTAGCAGGTGGAGCAGGGGGCCAGACCCGTAACGCCGGCAGTCCTGCCGGGGGCATCTGGTGCCCCGTCTTCAGCCTACAGCCACCACAGTCCGATAGTCCCTCGCCTCGACAACCCGCTTCAGCAGCTCCGCGCTGGGGCTGTAATCGAGCACAATTTCCTTGAGCGCCACCAACAGCCGCCCCACGTCCCGCGTCTCGCAGATCTCCCTGAGCCGGTCCAGTGTATCCCCCAGGTCCTCTTCCGGCAGCGCGTTCCCCACGAAAATGCGTATCTTCTCGTGTGTCGTGGGCACCGTGTCCTCGAGCAGCGAGTTCAGCTCTTCGTAAAGTTTTTCGCCCGGCCGGGTCCCCGTGAATTTAATCTTGATATCCGCATCCGGCCTCAGTCCCGACAGCAGGATCAGGTTCCTCGCCAGATCCACGATCTTCACCGGCGCGCCCATGTCCAGTACGCAGATCTGCCCGCTCTCTCCGATGGCAGACGCCTGGAGGACCAGTTGGCACGCCTCAGGGATGGTCATAA
>JAJFUV010000337.1 GCA_021372245.1 Terriglobales bacterium | reverse complement strand
AGCTTGCTTCGCGCTAGCCAGCTCGGCCTGGCGCCTGGCCTCCTCGTCGGCCCGTCGTTTGGCTTCCGCCGCTTCCGCTGCGGCCTTGGCCTCCGCCTCCGCCTTTGCCTTGGCAGCAGCCGCGTCCCGCTCCATGGCGATCCGCTCTTCTTCCTGCCTTTGTGCGGCCAACGCTCGGGCGTCTTCTGCAAATTGGACCGTCGAGCGGGCGTGGGAGATGATCTCCTTCTTGCTTGCTTTTTGAGCGAGGGCGGTTTCCGCTATCTTCAGGCCGCTGTCGGCCTTGGCAAAAATCTCCGGAGCGTATTTCTCAGCCCCGCGGGATCTGGCGATTTCCATAGCGTTCCGCGCTTCGTACATTTCCAGTGGAACGTTCTTCAGGTCGGGCGCCAAGGCCAGCGGGTTCCCCATCTTCTCGTATTGAGCGCGTTTCATCAGCTTGTACTCCTTGACCGAAAACACGCGCCCCTTGGTGTCTTTCCGCTGCGCATTCTCCAGGACAACGATCTCGCTGGGCTGGCGTACAGCAAAGTAAGGCTCGGCCGTGACCAGAAGCGAGAATGTCTGTAACTGTGTCGTGGCTTTGAGTTCACCGTCACCGGAGTTGTTGACCAGTATCTCGCCAACATTGCTACTGCTCCCGTCCGGAGATACAACCCACAACACGTATGTCAGAAACTCAGTGCCCAGCTTCGATGGCGAGTCCACGCCCCTCACCGAGGCCTCGATATTCGTGATGCCTTTCTTTGCTTCCACCTTGGCTTCGCCGCTTGCTTGCGGGGCCGCGCTGGTGGCTCTGAGATCAACCTTGGTCGACCCGCCTCCCACGCGGTACCCGATTGCAGTGGTCGACTTGCTAACCAATTGCGATGGGGATGTTTCCTGCTGGGGCCGTGCTGAGGCTGCCCCGGCTGACAGACACAAGGCTATAACAATGAAGCTTTTCACTTGACCTTATCTCCTTGTTGCTAAATACCCGGTCATCTACCAGATCAACTTCAGCGCGAATTGGATGACCCGCGCGCTGCGCGCTCCTACTCTGCCAAAATTCGACGGATCGGTGTACTGTAGCACCGGCTCGGTCGTGCCCGGAGCAGGTGAAGCAATTCCTCGCAACAACGACGAACCGCCAAAGGCGAATTGCGCGTGGTTGAACGCATTGAACATCTCGGAACGGAACTGCACGCGCAGCCTCTCCCGCACAATCACGTTTTTCAGGAAGCCGAGGTCGAAGTTGTTGATGCCGGGTCCGTGGAACGCGTTGCGCGCCAGTCCCCCAAGAGTTCCCAGCACGGGCGGCGAGAAGTTCGTCGGCGTCAGGTAGATCCCGTTGCTCGTGCGTATGTCGCTGTACACCAGTGGCCCGCTGAAGTTCGGGAACACCGGCAGCGCGCCGCCCCGGAAGGAAGTGTCCGCGCCCATGCTGATGCTGTACGGCCCGCCAGCTTGGAATGTCGAAATCCCCGTGAATTCCCAGCCATCAATGACTTTACGCAGCGCTGCGTTGGACGGCTTCCAGATCTGGTTCCCGAACGGCAGCATGTACACCCAGCTCGCCACCAACCTGTGTGGCCGGTCGAAGTCCGCATAGCTCTTGTTCAGCCGCAGGTTGGTCGTCGTCGTCGGAGCCCCTGTATTCTCGTAGGAGGATTGGTCCAGCACCTTCGACCATGTGTAGATGGATGAGAACGTCAGGCGGTTGCTGAAGCGCCCCTCCATCCGCACGTTCAGCGCGTTGTACCAGGAGTTGGCCACAGATGAAGTCAGCGCAAAGCCCAGCGGGATGCCGGGGAAAGGCGCCCTCTGCTGCGCCAGCGTGGTGTTCAACGCCGGGTTGGCCTTCAGCACCGCCAGTTGCGTGGCGTTCGGGAAGGGTGCTTCATTTGCTTGGATCGTGAACGGCAGCTTCAGCCCCCGGTTGCCCAGGTACTCTACCGCCACCATCATCTTCGAAAACACCTGCTGCTGCACCGTGAACGTCCACTGGTACATGCGCGGATCCCTCAGTCTTGGGTCCGCGCTGGCCGATCCGGCCTGGCCCGCTCCCGGCAGCGGGAAGAACTGGTCCACTGTGCGCGTCGCCGGCAAATTGGTATAGGTGGAAACGAAGTAATATGGCGGCGAGGCAGACATGGACAGAATCGAAGACGAGTCCGGAATTGCGAAGTAGACCCCGAACCCACCCCGGATCGCTGTCCGGTTGTTGTTGAACGGCCGGAAGGCGAAGCCCACGCGCGGCATGAAATCCTTCCACGCCGGGTCGATCACGGACTCCCGTATCAAGGGTGCCCCGGAGCCCGTGATAATTCCCTTCCCCGGAATGTAATAGTTTGGACTTCCTGCCAACAGGAATCGCCCGCCGACCGCTTTGCTCTCAGGTCCTAGGTCCAGTGTCGACAACCGGCTCACCATCGGGTCGTTGTTGTACCACCTTTGTGCGTACTCCCAGCGCAGTCCGAGGTTCAACGTCAGCCGCGGCGCCACCTTCCAGTCGTCCTGCAGAAACACACCGTAGTGCGAGCGCTTCAAAAGACAGTCACGCCCTATCCCCTGCGCCGTCAGAGCCTGCGCCGGAAGCCCCAGCAGATAATCGGCGAAGCCGTTCGTGGTGAACCCGTACAGTGGCGGGAGGTTGTCCACGAACGCGAACACGGCGTTGTAGTTGGTCGAGTTGAAGGCATGCGTCCGCCGGTACTCCATTCCCACCTTTATCTGGTGTTCTCCCCGCGTATAGCTCACGTTGTCCAGGAAGTTCGCTCCGTCCTCCACAGCCCTTGTGTCGCTCGAGAGGCGCCCGTTGCCCGCCGTCGTGTAGCCTCCGATCAGCACGGTCGGATCGATCGAAGGATTGCTGAAAGGCGTGTTCTGGAAGGTGAACTCGCCGTTGGCATCGCCCTGTTGCCGCGTGCGGCCCGCGCGCCTTAGAAATCCTCCGCGAAACTCGTTCAGTAGCGCCGGTGTAAAGATGTGCGTCTCGCTCACTGTCACCAGCGTCGCCCGGTTATTCAACCGGAAACGCGAAATCTCAACCGGGTGGTTGTAATTCGAACTCGGCGCATCCCGTATATCCACGCTTCCCGCCACGCTGTCGCTGGAGCTGAACCGGTGGTCGATCCGCCCGATCACCGAGGTCGGGGTCACATAGCCGGGGCTCGTTCCCACGAAGTCGAACCCCAGTCCGCCAGCCAGACATTCCATACAGTTTGCCGGTAACAGGTATGCGTTGAATTTCTTGGCGAACGAGTTCACCCGGTCCGCCGGGATCTGGTTTCCCGGAAACGCCAGCTTCGATTTCGGATCCATGATGTTGCCGAATAACTTCATGGCCGCTCCCGACACCGGATTCACGCCCGTGAAGTCGCCTGCGAGCATGGCAGCGGTCGGCTGGCTCATGGTCACTTGAGTCTTGCTGTAGTTGCGCGTGCCTTCATAGCTGGCGAAGAAGAAAGTCTTGTCTTTCCGGATGGGCCCGCCTAACGTGCCTCCGAATTGGTTGTATCGAAGTTGATTCGGCACGTAGCTGTATCCTGGCCCCGAGATCTGGCGCTCGAAGAACTGGTGTGCGTCCAGTTTGTTGTTTCTGAAGAACTCGAATGCCGTCCCGTGGAACTGATTGGAACCGGACTTGATCGCCACTTGAATGTTCGAACTAGATGTCTCCGATGCGGGCGCCATCTGGGTTTCCGCGCGGAACTCCTCCACGGCGTCCGCGCTCGGTTCCAGCAATCCCGATACCGTGTTGTGTCCGTTGACATCTACGCCATCTATCCGGAACACCGCGTACCCCGGCCGGCCACCCGCCACCGACGGCTTGTTTTGATTGTTGTTTGCGTCGTCTGAGTTCGTTCCGGCGGTGATGAACAACAGGTTGTATACGCTCCGCCCGTTCAGTGGCAGACTGCGGATCTGCTCAGAGTATGTCAGGATCCCTATTTCTGATGTCTCGGAATTTACAAGTGGGGTCGACGCCACCACCTCCACCTGCGCGCTCACCGTGGCCAGCGCCAGCGTGGCGTCCTGCCGCACGGTGCTACCCACGTGCACCTCAATGCCCTCGATCTTCTGCTCCCGAAACGCTTTCGCCGTGATCGTGAACGTGTACACGCCCTGCGGCAAATTGAGCAGCGTATAATCTCCGGAATCGTTCGTTGTCGCCGAATGTTCGATGCCGGTCAGGTCGTTGGTCGCCTTCACGGATACGCCCGCCATCACTGCACCGGTGTGATCCTTTACCGTACCTACAACCGTGCCGACATTCTGTGCCCATGCTCCCGTAGACGCAAGGCACACGACGACCGCCAAGATCGCGTAAGCTCGTGCCATGTTCCCCCTCCAGCCTCGGTGGAATTATAGAATCCGGAATACCAGAAGTCAATGGTCTGAATTTGTAATGCGCATAATTGAGTGAGCGTCAGAAGGTGAAGCCGGCCAGGAACTCCGTCTGATTCAGGTTGGAACGCAACGCAGCATCGCGAACGCCGAAGTTCCTGTCTGTCCAATGCGTGAACCGGACCTCCGGCATCACGCGGATCGGTCCGAATCGCCTTTCCACGCCGAATCCGATGGCGAGGCCCAGCACACTCCGGTGCCTTAGTCCAATGGAGTCTTTTCCCATACTGTGACTCCCCGTGACCCGATTCCATGAACCGCCAAGAGTCATGAACGGGTTGCAACGCCCCGCGGTGAACCGGTATTTGGCTAAGACCGGCAGCTCCCATCGACCCGCGACGGCCGGCGTGCTCAACCGCGAAATCGGCCCCGGGTACAGATAAGCCATGCGCTTGTAGAGAAGGTCAACCTCGAAAGAGAACTTGTAGGGGAGCTTCAATTCCAGGGTCGGCCCCAACGTGTATCGCCGGGTTCGCGGCTCGTAGCCATTCGACGCTGCGGTCATCAACGCTGTGAGAGGGACACCCGCCTTCAAGCCGAATTCAATGGACGGAACCTTCGCCGCGACCGCAGCCGGCGCGGACAAGACAGTACAGGCTACCGCCAGCAACAGGACGCCGGCGATGAGGTTGCGCACGCCTCGATTCCACCCGATCGCGTTGCTATGCCTCCTCAGGCACACTGCCAGTATTATATGTGCCTAACCCCGCATCTGTAAGGTGCATCCGCCCCTTGCCGGCGTACCGGTTGCTCGACCGGAAACAAGCGGTAACCGCGGTCTGGAGGAAACCATCGAGCCAGCAGTTCCAGTCGCCGTCGCAACTGGGGCGCCGGCAGATAATCGCGCCCGGTCCGAATGGTTACGTCATGCCACAGACAGTGAACGTACTCGGCCGCTGTCCCTGCGAAGGAGGCGCCACCATAGCGCCCAAGCCGCCTGCGGATGCCGGCCAGCAGGGCGTGCTTCTCCTCCAACGCCTGTTCATCGATCTCGCCGGTGATCTCCTCGGTCAGTTCCCCATCGAGCAGATTCCAGTATGCCCGCAACTCTGCATCCGACAGCTTTAGCCAGAGCGCCTGGCCGAAGCACAACAACAACTCCATAGCGGCGTCGTGATCGTCGCAGCCGCCCGTCATGACGGACACATCCAGTCCCACCTCGGTTTCCGTCCATTGGGAAGTCACGCTCGAATCCGCGGCGGCCCGCAGGAAAATCCGGCAGCAGCCTAAGCGGCGCGCCATCGTCGACGGCAGTGCGCGCACGGCCGGCCGGACGAACTCGCGCACGAGTGTCGCGGACACGTCAGGGCCGCAGGCGACGCTCCACCCGTGCGCAAGCCGTTGCCGTCCGGACGCCATCGTCCTTGCTCACTTCCCCCGCTTTATGTCACGGAAGGATTCCAGGGTCCAGTCCCCTTCAGGTTTTGCCGTGCGATGCCGAAGGATGTAGACGTTTCCGTCTTCCGCCTGCACTTTGAAGAAAACGTCCTCCGGCCCGTACCACTGATCTAGCACCGCCTCAACGAAGTGATCCTGACCGCCCAACTGGAAACGAATCGGGCGTTCGTCCCCCTTGTAACCCGAATAACAGACAACTTCTAACTTCATCTCAGATTAGCCGTGCACCAAATCCGCCAGCGGCCGGCGCGGCGTTGGCTCCGGCTTCTCCCCCGGATAGCCTATCGGCAGAATGGCAACCGGCAACAGGTCATCCCTGCCCAGAACACGCTCTACCGCTGCGTCGTCAAAAGCACCAACCCAAACCGTGCCGAAGCCCAGGGCCGTAGCGGCCAGCATGGCGAACGTGCATGCGATCGTTGCGTCCTGGATCGCATAGAGCCGCTTCCCTCGCTCCCGGTACTTCGGCGCAGATCGTGCTTGGTTGGCGCAGAAAACCAATACCACGGGAGCCTGGGCGATAAAGAACTGGTCGAGCGCCGCCCGCGCCAACAGCACGCGTTGCTTCTCCTGCGTGACCAGGAAAATCTCATAGGCTTGCAGGTTTCCCGCCGACGGCGCGGCATTCGCCGCCGCGAGAATCTGCTCCAGATCTCCCGCCTTCACCGGCTGGGCAGTGAACGCTCGCACGGACCGCCGCCTCTTGATCACATCGAATAGATCCACGCCGCGAATTATACCCCGCCGGGGTGGCCACATCCATATGTACGATTGCCGAACCGAGTTAAACTTCATCCTATGAAGGGCCGTCTTGCCGCTCTCCTGTTTGCAGATGGCTGTCTCTTCGTCGCCGCTCCGGCTCCCGTGGATCTTCCGGGCGTCGCCGATACGCCTTTCGTGCAGGAATACCGGACTGAACTCCCCTACCCGCGCGACCTGGGTGCAGACCGGGTTCGCGCAGTGGCCGTGGCCGCGAACGGCACCGTCTGGATCGCATCCCAGGCGGGAGTCTACCGTCACGATGGCGCCACCTGGCAACTAGTGAAGAAAGGTTCCACATACGCCCTCACGCCACTGGGCGGCGATATGTGGGCCGGCGCCTGGGATGGCCTCTACCGCCTATCTGGGGAAAAGGCCGAAAGAATCTCTGGCGTTGGTGCGCCGGTCGTCGCGCTGTGGGCAGATGGCGACGGTCTCGTGGCGGCCGGCCAGACCTTCATCGCCGAGTGGGACGGCAAGGATTGGACATCCACTCCGTGGAAAGGATCCCGCGCGGTTCGCTCCGTTGCACGGGACTCGGCCGGTGGCCTGTGGGTGGCCACTTCGATGGGTGCGTATTACAGTAAGGGCCAGTCCCTAAGCGAATACCACGACGAGAATGAACTGCTGGCTGGCGAGTTGCGCGGCGTCGCCCTGGCGCCGGATGGAGGCGTGTGGCTTGCCGGCCTTGGGGGCGTGGACGTCTATCGTCAGGGCCGCCGCGCCGAATGGTACAACACCGCCAACGGCATGCCCGACCAAAATGCCAGGTGCATCGCGGTGGAGGCGGATGGCACGGTATGGGTCGGCACGCGCCACGGCGTTGTGCGCCGTATGGGGGGCCGCTGGTCGCTCCGCCATAGCCGTCGCTGGCTCCCTTCGGATTCGGTCCTCTCGATCGCCGTCGCCCGGGATAACACCGTCTGGGTGGCGACTACCGGCGGCTTGAGCGCCATCCGGCGGCGCACGATGACGATGGCGGAGAAAGCCGCCTACTATCTCGATATCTGCCTGGCACGGCATGTACGTCCTCCTTATCTGGTGGAGGCCTGCCTGTTGAAATCGCCGGGCGACGTGAACAACTTTGCCCCTCGCGACGACGATAACGACGGCCAGTATACCGGCATGTACCTGGGTATGGAGTCCTACCGCTATGCGGTCACCAAGGATCCCCAAGCCCGCGAGAACGCACGCAAGGCCTTTCGCGGCCTCAAGTTCTTGCAGGAAGTGACCGGAACCAGCGGCTTCTTCGCCCGCACCGTGGTTCCCTCGGACTGGAAGCGGGTGTCCGATCCCAACGAGGAATTCACGCCCGAGAAGCTTGCCGACCGCCTGGTGGAGAACCCGCGCAATAAAGCGGTGGAACAGCGCTGGCACCTGAGCGCGGACGGCAAGTGGCTGTGGAAGGGCGACACCAGCTCCGACGAAATGGCGGGGCACATCTTCGGCTATTTCACCTATTACACGCTGGCCGCCGGCGAGGCCGAACGCAAAGTGGTTGCGGACCACGTCCGGCGAATCGTCGATTACATCATCGAAGGTGGCTACACGTTGCGCGACATCGACGGTCAGCCCACGCGCTGGGGCTGCTGGGGCCCGCAGTATCTCAATAATCTGCCCGACTGGCGCGCCGAGAAGTGGACCAACGGCCTCGAAATCCTCGCGTACCTCCGCGCCGCGGAAGTCATGACGGGCGATCCGAAATACCGGCGCCACTACCTGGGACTAATCGGCGAGCACCGCTACGACCGACTGGCGCGCCGCCCTCTCGCCATCGCACCTTCCGAGCTTACGCACTTCGACAACGAGTTAGTCGCGCTGGTACTGCCCGCCGCCATGTCCGAGCAGGATTCCCACATCCGAAGTATTTACGAAGACGCGCTTCACTTCTGGCTGCCCCGCATCAAAGAACAGTACAGTTCCTATTACAGCTTCACTTGGGCGGCGATGAGCGGCAGCGGTAGCCCTGAGGAATTCGCCCTGAACCGTTGTGTCGAGTTCTTGCGCGACGAGCCGCTCGATCTTGTGCAGTGGACGGTAGACAACCGCTGGCGCGAGGATGTGCACCTCGTGCACAAGCCTCAGCTCGAGGACCTACAGACCGACCGCGTGCTGCCTCCCAGCGAGCGCGCCACCATGCGTTGGGATGGCAATCCCTACGCCGCCATCCGCGGATCCAACGGCATGGTCGAGAACAGTGGTGTCCACTGGCTGCTCGCCTATTGGAAGGGCCGGTATTACGGCTTTATCAAGGCGCCGGAAGAATAGTCGTGGAACAATAGGAGCACCATGTCCAGTTACATCAGGCTGTTGGCCGGCATCTGCCTCGCCCTGGCCTCCAAGGCACAAGCCGTCGAGCCGTTCTTCTTCATCCAAGGTTCCGATCCGCAGTTCGGATTCTGCGAAAGCCGCCAGCGGATCGGCAACGGCTTCGCGCAGGACACCGCGAACTTCGAGTTCGTCATCGCAACTGTCAACCGCCTGCGCCCCGCTTTCCTCATCGTCACGGGCGACCTTGTGAACCGCCAAGGCGATCCGGCCCAGACAGCAGAGTACTTTCGCGTTGCTGGTAAGTTGGACCCGTCGATTCACCTTTACAACGTCGCCGGAAACCACGACGTCCTCAACGAACCCACACCTGCTAGCCTGGCTACGTACCGCAGGCAATTCGGCCCGGACTACTACACGTTTCGCGTCGGCGGCATGGCTGCTTTCGTTCTCAACTCGCCCATCATCGCGCATCCGAAGAACGTGCCCGACGAGTTCGCCAATCAGGAGGCATGGCTGCGCCGCGAACTGGCGAAGGCGAAGCACGACGGAATGCGGGACCTGGTCGTCTTCCAGCACCACCTGCTGTTCGTCAATTCACCGGAAGAGAAGGACACCTACTACACCCTGCCACTGGAGCAGCGGCGGAGGTACCTGAACCTGTTCACCGAATACGGGGTCAGCCACGTATTCTCCGGACATTATCATCGCAACGCCGCCGCGAGCTACGGTCCGCTCAAACTGACGACCACCACAGCCATCACGTGCGCCGACACGCAGTCCGGTATCCGCATCGTCACAGTTAAGGGCACGGGCATCGAGAGCCAGGCATACGACTTCGGCGTGCTTCCCACACGCGTCGATCTGAACAACTGAGCGCGCCCCGGCGTCTTTCCAACCTTGAAAGCGCCGGACCTAAACGACGATACTCTATTCAGATGCCGGCAATCTTGGGTTCATAGCCGGCTTTCAATCTTGCAGTAACGAGTGCTGGAGGTGGTTGTGCCTTGCGATGCTGAACTCCTGAAAACGGTGCCGTTGTTCTCACTGCTCGACGATGAGGAGAGGGCAGTATTGGCCGCGCATGTCGAGGTCCGGAAGTACGACACCCTCGAGTGTATCTACAAGCGCGGCGATCCCGGCAGTTGCGGTTATGTGATGATCGATGGGAGCGTACGGGTCTCGGTGATCGACGACGACCAGCAGGAGGTCACGCTTTACGAGCCCGTGCGAGCCGGGTTCTTCGGTTTCGCGTCCCTGCTCGAGGGATCGCCGCACCAGACCAGCGCCGTCGCCCTCGAACCGGTCACCTGCATCGAGATCGACCGCGAGGATCTCAGCAATCTGCTCCGCAAAAAGCCCGACTCCGGCATGGACATGCTCACCGTGCTCGGCAGTCATTTCCATGCCGCGCAAAGGCTGGTACAGGCCCGCTCCCTTCGCAACCCCAACGAAGTCATCGAGCAGCGCGCCACCCTGGGGGACCGGGTGGCTGATGCCGTGGCTCGCTTCGGTGGTTCCTGGAGGTTCATCATTTGCTTTTCATTGGGGATGGCCGTTTACGCTACCTGCAACGTGATGTTAGGGAGAGGAGCGTGGGATCCCTATCCCTTCATCCTGCTGAACCTTTTCTTGTCGATGCTTGCTGCGCTTCAGGCGCCGGTCATCATGATGAGCCAGAATCGCCAGGACGCAAAGGACCGTCTACGCGGTGAACTCGATTTCGAAGTCAACCGCCGCTCCGAATCGGAGATCCGCGGCCTTGCAATGAAAGTCAACGAATTGGGCGACAAGATCGACGACATGGAACGTCTTCTCCGGCCTCATGCTGCCGGCGGCACTTCATGA
>JAJFUV010000185.1 GCA_021372245.1 Terriglobales bacterium | reverse complement strand
CGATTCCATCGGTGAGATAGGAGTTCAACGACTCCTCGCCGTGGTGCGCCGGCACACCGTGGGCGCGGCTGCCCGTGGTGGCCGGAGCAAGCAGCGAGAGGTCCGTCCATCGGCGCTCGCGCACCGGCAGTTGCTCCAGTTCACGCGCCGTCGCCGTTGTGGCGACACCGCCAGTGGCATCGTCCACTTCGACGGCTTCGTCGCCGGCCGTTTTCTTCTTAGCCTTCGATTCGGCATACAGCGTGATCTGGAAGTCCAATCGCTGGCCTGCCCGGATTTCGATTTCCCGTCTTTCCCAGCTCGAGAACTTCTGACGCGTCACCTGCAGGCGGTATCCCGTTGCAGGCGGAAGTCCCGTGGCCTCGAACATGCCGTCGATATTGGTGTTCAGCACACGCTTCACACCCAAGGCGTCGTTCGACACCTCCACGGTTGTGTCGGGAATTCCTTCGCCGCCGCGGTCCCAAACCCTTCCGCTGACCGCGCCCGAACCCGAAACCGGTTGCGCGTAGAGCGCCATCGGATACACGAATCCACACAAGCACCAGAAACCGAACTTTTTCATGTACGAAAACCTCTGAACAAAACTCAATAAACGGGCCGCGCGCGCCCGCGGTTTCGTTGCGAGGTTCCCAAGGCCTATGCTTTTACGTTCTATTTACAGACTTAGCCATTCAGTTGTCGGCCCTGCGGGAATTGGAGGATCCCTACTCTTCGCCGAGCAGTACAATAGGGGCGGTTAGTCGTCGTGCAAGGTCTGAGGCACCTGCTCGTCATTTTGCTGCTCGGCGGGCTGCCCCTCCGGGCGCTGGATGTAGTTGTGCACGGGCGCGTTGTCGACGAGAATGCCGCCCCTGTCGCCGGCGCGAGGATCACCCTCCGCCCCGGCCCGCTCGAAACGCACTCCGGGCCCACGGGCACCTTTACTCTCACGCTACCTGCCTTAGGCAACTATGTAATCCATGTCGATCGCAACGGGTACTACGAGATCAAGGACCACCCGGTCGAAGTCGAAGGCTCCCGCGAGATCACGTTGGTCATGAATACCGTGCGTGAAGTTTTCCAGTCGATGGATGTGAACGAGCGGCCCTCACCCGTCGATCTCGCCCAGACGCAGAAAGAGGAGCGCCTCAGCGGCACCATCGTGAATGACATCCCTTATCCGGCCAGCCATAGCTTGCGTAACTCGATGAAGCTGATGCCCGGCGTCGTCCAGGATTCGACCGGCGCGCTGCACTTCAACGGTTCCTCGGAGGATCAGGTCCTGTACCTGCTCAACGGCTTCAACATCACCGATCCCATCACGGGAGGGCTGCAGACACGATTGGGGATGGAGGGCGTGCGCTCGCTCCAGTATTCCTCGGGCCTTTACTCGCCCGAGTTCGGTAAAGGATCGGCCGGCGCGCTGGCGATACGAACCAATAGCGGCGCGGACGAGTTTCGCTATACGGCGACGAATTTCTTCCCCGGCGCCGACATACAGGACGGGGTTCGTTTGGGCGATTGGTACCCGCGTTTTGGAGTCTCGGGGCCCATCGTGCGCCGCCGCGCGTGGTTTGCCGACAACATCGACGCGGAGTATAACCAGGCCGTAGTCAGCGGCCTCCCTAAAGGCGCGAACACGCGCAGCGGCTGGGCGGGCGGCAATCTCCTGCACACGCAAGTAAACGTCACACCATCGAACATCCTCTTTGCCGATTTCCTGGTGAACATGGACCACCAAGGGCGCGTGGGCCTCGGGCCGCTCGATCCGGTGTCCACCACACTGAATCTGCGCTCCCGCCAGTATTTCGCCAGCGTCAAGGACCAGGCTTACCTCGGCCGGGGAGCGCTCATCGAGTTCGGCTACGCGCACAATTACGTCGTGGACCGTCAGTTCTCCCGGGGTCAGGAGTTGTACGTCGTATCGCCCGGCGGTCGTAGCGGCAATCACTTCCAGAACTTCAACCAGACGGCTTCCCGCGACCAGTTCCTGTTGGATGCATATTTACCTGCGCTCAAACTTGCTGGAACCCACCAGATCAAGACGGGCGCCGATGCGAACCGCCTGCATTACACGGGCGATTTCCGCCGCACCGGCTACGAGATCGTCGGACTGACCGGCCAGTTGCTCTCGAAAACCATGTACCAGGGGCCCGCGTTCTTCGGTATATCTGACACCGAAATGTCCTTTTACGTGCTCGACTCTTGGCGGATCAACAAGCGGCTTCAACTCGACCTTGGCGTGCGCCACGACTGGGACCAGCAGATCAGGGACCACGCCTGGTCGCCCCGCATCGCCTTTTCCTGGTCCCCGTTTGCAACCGGCCGAACACGGGTCTCCGGCGGCTACGCGGTCACGCACGACGCAGTCAATTTCAATCTGCTGGGCCGTCCGATGGACCAGGTGGCGGCTACCGTTCAGTACAATGCCGATGGAACACCCACCGGGCCTGCTTCCATGGCCACGTTCGCGCGCGGCTCAGGGCAGTTACGGCTGCCGCGGGGAACGAATTGGAGCCTCGGTGTAGACCACCAGTTGAAGGAGCACCTCTTCGCGAGTGCCTACTACTTGCGGCGCCGTGGCGCGGAGGGATTCACGTTCGTCAACGCCGCGGCCACCGGCGAGCCGCCAATCGATGTGTCGTTATCCGAGATCCTGATCAGTGGGCGCTACAGGCTGACCAATCTTCGCCGCGACAATTTCGACAAGGTCGAACTGTCCGTGCGGCAGACGCTGAAGGGCCAGCACGAATGGATGGCGTCGTACACGTTTTCGCACGCGCACACCAATTCCGTCCTGAATCTGTACGACAGCCAGTCGCTCCAAGTGACCCAAGGCCTGCAGCCCTTGCCCTGGGACACGCCGAATCGTCTTATGGGGTGGGCCTACCTTCCGCTGCCGTGGAAGGATTGGGCGGTCGCAATTCTAGCCGACGCGCGGACCGGATTCCCGTTCTCCATTCAAGATGAGACCGGCCGCATCGTGGGCGACGTGAACTCCAGCCGCTATCCATTCAACTTCGACTTGAACGTTCACCTGGAGCGCATGTTCACGTTCCACGGTTATCGCTTCGCCCTTCGCGGCGGCATCAACAACGCGACCGGCCATGCCAATCCTACAGCCGTGAACAACACGATCGGCTC
>JAJFUV010000300.1 GCA_021372245.1 Terriglobales bacterium | reverse complement strand
CTCTAATCATAGTGTCAGAAGAAGGCGAAGTCAAGGGCTATCTGAGAAATGCAATAATGACGCGAACGGCAGGCGGTCGCGGAAGACGCGATGAATCAACGGCCTGGGATCGGTGGAGCCTACCGATTTAAGGAATCACTGCGAGTGTTGAGGTAATATTGAATCCGTTGAACTCCTAGATGGAAGATGGTCTCGGGCGAGACAATATGGAAATCCCCAACGTCTACCACATCGTTGTTTGCATCGGCCATGTCGTGCACCTGGATCACGACACGATTAAGGCACAGCCGGGATTAGCCCTTTACCATGTTGATGGGGCTGATTTGGAGCACCAAATCGATATGGCCCTCCTAGATCACCTACACTCCTGGAGCACGACGATATTTGTGGGCGGGGACGTAGCCAAACGAGAGGCTGCAGCGTACCACGCAGCATGGATCGCGGACGTGCCCTCGGTGAACGACGACTTGTTCAGGTTTTGGCGCGATACGGCGCCGGTTCCGGATTGCCCGTAGTCAAGCAACCCCGACGCGGGAAGTCGCCGGGGCACGATTCCTGCAGTCGAACAGTTCCGTGTTTGCCGCTGCTGAGCATTCACCTGTCTTTGTTTCGTCTTCCGATTTGATAGAACTAAGTTGGGGCGACATGCAGGCATTCCGTACCCGCTCGTCAGATTACACTCCATGCTCGAGATTCCTGCTGGCCGTCCCCAAGCACAGCCGCACCTTGCTCCGTGCCCCTGAAGGAGACGGCGGGGGACGGAGGCGGCGCAAGCCATCCCGTCCCGGCTTGCTACCGGTGCCACCCCTTGCGATCAACTATGTCGTATCCCCCGAACAGAACTCGGAAATGGTGTATTTTTCGCTTTTCTTGCTGTGCGTCCGATGCGGTATATCTGCGCGCCATCCGGACTCACAGAAAACGGGCACGGCTCCTTCTGAGACAGCGATGTGCGCGACTACGTGTGATGGTGACTATCACGATATACGCCACTTGATCCCGCCTCCACCCGCCGCCGTTGGCAAAACTCCCTCTTGCCTCTCCTTGTTCACACGAGGCCGCCAAAGCAATACGTTACAAGCATCCGTTGACACTGTTGACAGAACTAATGCCTTTTTCCGCAAAGTGTCCCGTGTAAGGAATATTTTGGGAAGGTTGCGGAAAACCGGTCGAGTTTTGTCAACCGACTCATAACCCCTGTGCTTTGTAGTAGTTAAGCGTTGACAAAACTGTTGGTGGTTGACATTTCCCGTGGCCTAGACAAGTCGGTTGGACACTTCCGGCTGTGACATTTCCTTTGTGGGAGGGAGAGGGGAGGGAAAGGAGGTGGGCAGGGCAAGTGCTGACGCCTTGCCCACCAGAACCGCAAGGATGAGCAGTAATACTTATACCGCGTCATGTGGCCGGCGCGGTGCACCACGCGCGTGGTGCCGCACGCGGAAGGACTTTTCAAGAAAGCAGTCGAACGTCGTGATATCCAGGTGGTCCTAAAACCACGTGTCTATATATTGGCATGAGCCGAAATGAGTCAGTCACAGTCGATCAGCACTACACCGTTGCCGAAGTCGCCCAGTTAATGAACGTGCACGAGATGACCGTGCGTCATTGGTATTGGGGAAGGGGCCTGAAGATCCAGCGTGTGGGGCGCAAAGGTGTCCGCATTGCTGCGGCCGATCTGAAGGCATTCCTTGAATGCTGCAACCACCTTGCCTGATTTATTGTCCCGACCACTCCGGCTAGACCGTCGCAACCCGGCGGTCAGGAAACGCAAGAGCAATGAGCAAAACAGAAAGGAAAAACTATCGAGAAACACTGGTCAAAGTGCCAAACGAGCTGCAGACCCTGACAAACTGGGTCTGCTATCGGCTGGAGCCTCGTTTCGGCGAGGACAAACCAACCAAAGTTCCGTACAACCCAGTCAGCGGTGAAAGAGCCAGAGCTAATGACCCGTCAACGTGGACAGATTTTGAAACCTGCGTGGCCGCCGTCGCGCGTGGTGAATACGACGGCATCGGGTTCGAGTTCGCGCCGCCCTATGTTGGTGTGGACTTGGATCACTGCCGGGAACCTGAGACTGGCGAGATCGAAGACTGGGCGTCAGATGTGATCGCCCATCTGGATTCGTATGCCGAGATCAGCCCATCGAAGACTGGGATCCACATCATTATTAATGGGACACTGCCGCCGGGTAGCCGTCGCCTCGGACGAATTGAGATGTACGACTCCGGCCGGTTCTTCACCATGACCGGGGAACATATTGACGGGACGCCAACCACGGTGGAAGAGAGAAGTATCGAACTCTCGGAACTGCACGACGCGCTATTCCCACCTCAGGAACATGCCGACCATGTGGCCGCGCTGCCACCGGCCGAATCCACGTCCCATTTGCTGGCCGACGCGGAAATCATAGAGAAGGCATCCGCGGCCACAAACGGTGAAAAGTTCAAACAACTATGGGCCGGCGAATGGCAGGGGGTGTACCCTTCGCAATCGGAAGCCGACGAAGCTCTGTGCTGTGCGCTTGCGTTCTGGACCGGGCGGGACACCGCGCGGATGGACGGCCTCTTCCGCCAGTCCGGGCTTTACCGGGCGAAGTGGGAACGCAGCGACTACCGCGGCGACACCCTCGCTAGAGCCATGGCCCGGACGGCCGAGACGTATAAGATTTCAAAGCGTGAGCGGGTTGAGAAACTATACGCTGCGCTCGCGGCAGAAGGTACAGGCAGCCAAGCCCCTGCCCCGGCCGCGACGGCCTTTCAAAGCGTTCAGCAAGGTCAGGGAACGGCGACTTCTAGTTTCGAAGGCTTCCGGTACGGATACACCGATCTAGGCAATTCCGAGTGCTACATTCGCCAGCACAGCCATAATCTTCGCTACTGTCCACAGACGGCGACATGGCGCTTCTGGAACGGAACGCGTTGGGAGACGGACGAGCTGAGACGGGTACATGAGCTTGCGAAATCAACCGTGAAGGCAATGTATGCAGAGCTCGCGGCGGAATCCGACGCTGACAAACGAAAAATGCTCTTCCACTTCATTCAAAGATCAGAAAGCGAACGGGCACTGAACGCACTGGTCAATCTCGCCAGGACCGATCCACGAATTGCCGTCAGCGCGGCCGCATTCGACACGCAACCGCATCTCTTGAATTGCCTGAACGGCACAATTGACCTACGCACCGGGGAGCTCCTGCCTCATCGCCGCCAGGATCTCATCACGAAGCAATGCCCCGTAGCCTTCGATCCAGGCGCTCGGTCCGGCGTCTGGGAGAGCTTTCTCCGCGATTGTACGCGGGGTGATACCGAACTACAGGGTTTCCTCCAACGCGCCGTCGGCTACACCCTCTTCGGTGATCCACGCGAGCAGGTTATATTCCTCGTGCATGGTCCCGGTGCCACCGGGAAATCTACATTCATTGCCGCAGTCATGGCGTCGCTCGGACCATATGCAACGACTGCGGACTTCAACACCTTCCTAAGGAAGGACAGAGTCGGGAGTGGGCCCTCGGATGATATTGCAAACCTCGCCGGGGCCAGGCTGGTTAGCAGCATCGAAGTGGATGATGGTCGCCAGCTTGCCCAAGCCTTACTGAAGCAATTAACCGGCGGCGACGTGATCCGTGCCCGACACTTGTACCAATCGAGTTTCGAATACAAGCCGCAGTTCTCGTTGTGGCTCGTATGCAACCACGCGCCATCGGTGTCCCATGATGATGACGCGATTTGGCGCCGAATGCTTCGGCTCCCCTTCGAGAATGTAATACCGGCTGGCAAGCGGGACAAGAACCTGAGGACTATCCTTACCGATGCTCAATCCATGGGGCCGGCGGTTCTCACCTGGGCCGTCGAAGGCTGCGTCGAGTGGTATCGCAACGGGCTTCAAGTTCCTCCTTCGGTGCAACTCGCGACCGACGCATACAAGAAGGGATCAAATCCGCTTTCCGATTTCGTTTCAGATGCCTGCACCTTGGCCCCGAACGCATTTACAACGGTCGCCGACATGCGCCACGGCTACGAAAGCTGGGTCCATGAAACAGGTGAGCGCGCGCTCCTGAACCGCACCGAATTCGTAGCCGCTCTCCGGGATTTGGGATGTACACCGGCAGTGCGGCGGTCCGGGCGAGGCTGGAACGGCATAGCTCTCCGATCTGATGCATATGCACTATATCGCACCCTGCAGAAGTCGCCGGCGGCCACGATTGATCCGTTATTCGACTCGGACAACGAACGTGACCTTGGAAGTTAGATAAGGAGTTATCACATGGAACCTATTATCCGTAAGATATATCTAACTTCCCCACCGCCGGCTGCAGAAACAGGCTTTTGCGGCGCGCCCATAGCACTCACTCGCTCATCGCGCCTGGTCCATTCTATGATTAGGACCAAACAGATTCCAAATATCATGGGCCCTGTAGAAGCCTTGGCCCGAGATCGAATAGTTCTCCTTGTATCTCCGTCTAAGCCGCTTACTAATACGTGGACGATATGAGCTTGACAGTTCACAAAACCGTGGTGCAATGACTTCATGAATACACAACCTTCCAAGGTGATAGAAGTTAGTCAAGATATCCAACGCACGTCAGAGCGCCTGGCTATCCTAAAAGAGGCCCTCTCCGCTGCTTTTGACCCCGATGAGAGTTCAATTGAAGCGCTGCTCGCCGAATGCCGTACCCTTGTGCGGGAACTGGCGCCGATGTTCATGCCGCTGCTTCGAGACATCATTCTTGCTGGCCTACTCAACGTCATGGTGCATGTCGAGCAAGTCCGGAATATCGACCGAGATGTGACTGTTATTGGTGAGCCCGTCAACATGTCAGATGAGGAAGGCATCGGGATTGGAGCCCGGCTCATCGGTGAGATTGCGCCGTTGACCAGCGGGAGACGGTCGCAAGTATGCCCTAAGGTGCCCGTACTGAACTAAGGAGGAGAAAGCAATGGCATCCGAATACGGAATATATTTTATAGTCTTTTCCCCAAACCGCAAGCTCGTGCATGAGTTTGTCGGAGCAATTATCACTGACGGATGGGAGGCGCACGTTCCTGTGCTTAACCCAAGCCCCGACGACAACATTGTGACTGCCCAATGTGAGGCATGGGGCGGCTATCTTTATCCCGATTTCCGGCTAATGACCCTGAGCGGGGGCGGTCGGACACAGATGTTTGCGAGCGATCCGAAGCCATGGAAAGGCGGATTCTTGCGTGCAGACCACATCGAGGATGTGCCGGACGAGAACTACTATGCGCCGTGTCTCGATGAAGCGCTCTCAATATGCCGCCACGCCGAGGTCGACTTCATCCCGCCCCAGTCGACCGATGCAATCGCAATCTTCCGAGCCGACAGCAGGTTCGCACCCCCGTATTTGTGGGCGCAGATCGTGATCGACAGGTACTACGACGCCGGCCTACGTTTTTACTTTCAGTGCCGCAGGATTGGCGATGGGGATGCAGTGGCCATCTTCCATTCTGCGGAGGCGCCTACCCACTACGGTGCGGAAGACAGCAGACACTGCGTGGCCTTCGAGATAGACGAAGCGGATGGTTACGAAGAGAACCACGACGACCATCGGCTTCTGGAGTCTGAGGCGAAGGCTGAGCCCATGACCGACGCTGACACGAGGAAGGTTCCGAGCGATGAAGAGTACTTTGCGAACCTGGCTAGAAACGTGGAGAGGGAAGCCGCAGAGAGTGAGGCCGCATGACCACGACAGCACGGGAACGGTTCGACACGCTTGTTGACGAATTCTGCGATCACCAGTCCCTTTCAGAGTTGGATCAAGCCATCGTTGACCACGTGATCGATGGGTGGCCGATGGGCAATCTGGCGAAGCAGTACGGCATGACTCTCACGGTGCTTCACCGCCGGAAGAGAGCATTGATGTCGCAGTTTCACGACCACCTTGTAAATCACGGGATTAGGTGCAGCTGGGATATCTTTCCATGACGAACAACGCAACAGTTGCGTGAGCGGACGGCGATCCAGTGCGACTGCCGCCACTGTGTCCGCTGATACAACGGTCCGGGAATTTGCCCTGCACAGGACTGTTACCGAGTCGAAGTAAACAGTGTGGAACAACTACTTAGAACACATGAGCGCCTCTACCTTACCCAGGTAGAGTCATTGGGAGCAGGTCATGTGGGGAGTGAAGTAATGAGTGTGAGAGGAATGAGTAAACAGAGGTTGATAGTGTTATGCCGGGGACGGAGGTTTGAGAACGGCGTGGAGCTGGAGTATGCCTAACTGGTGCAGTAATCATCTCGATATTGATGGTCCGATCGCTGTGGTCGACCACTTCCTGGCGGTCTTTGCGGAGCGTGGTTTTGCTTGGCACAAGCCAGAGCCAGAAGGTGCAGAATCCGACCCGCAATATGATTGGCACGAGTGGCGTACCCGGAACTGGGGCACCAAGTGGAACGTCGCACGCGATTACTGGTCCGTTGTCAGTGCCGAGACAACCGGAGACTGCAAAAGGGTGCGGATATCGTTCATGACCGCATGGTCTCCGCCCGACGCTTGGCTTCGGGCGGTGGCGGCGAGGTACCTCGACAGGCCCGTACATTTCAGGCTCGCGTTCTTGGAGGAGGGCATGGGCTTTTCGGGTGTTGTCGAAATCTGGTGTGAGGGCAAGATAGAACAGACCATTGTCGGCAGTTGCGTCAGTGAAGATCCATTCGATACGGTGGCGTACCGAGAAGCGCTCTTCGAATTTGATAGCGATGCCTGGATTCCTTATTCCGTGGTTGCCGAAATCCATGGTGCTCGGCTTCGTGTCAGCTCAGAAATGTCTGCGCGCTATCCCTGGTTGGCCCAGGCGAGAGATGCATTGCTATCAGGCCAGGGTGAGAAAGCCCTGAAGTTGATCGGGCCCTCCATCCGCTCCACATTCGATGCCAGAGAAGTTGAATCTGCAGAGGAACTCTTGTCTAGCGTGGGTCCTGCCTGTCCCGATGGGAACATTCAGACAGACATAGAGACCGTTACCTTCCACGGTGACACGCTAACCGTGTCGGCGCGAGTCCATTTCTCGGCGGCATTCGCTGTGCCTTTCGTGTCCGTCGAGGATTTTTGCGAAACCTGCAATGGAAATCAAGCCTTGGGAAAAGGAGTTCGCCTGTGGCTTGAGGATTTCGAGTTCGAGGACTACGAGTTGATCACCGTCCAGCCCGTGGGGACGAACTGGCCCAACCGTGGCCTGGCCAGTCTTGAATCGATCTTCGAAAAAGATACACCACGTGCAGTCTGAAGTCGGCGCGTGCAGGGACGGGCGGAGGCAGGACCTGGAGACGCACAACATATTCATATAAAAACAGATATCTTCTACGAGGTAATCGTGGTCGAGGGCCTGCCTGCGACCCTGGCCCAATTTGATCAGGTATTGCGGCGTAGTATTCCTGACGCAACCAAGCAGTCTGTCGATGAGACTGTGCGGCACCGCGATTGGTTTCGTCGGGAGCTTGAGGGGTTCCGTCAGTCACCTCCGATGCACAAGTGTGTGGTTGGGAATTTGAGGGACCCTCAATGGACGAGTCGCTTCCACTGCCGTACCATGCACAGGCTATTCGATCCCTTTTCCGAACGGCTCCCGACGGCGTGACGGTTGACTCCCTCGGTATTGACACACAGAGATCGGGGTGTGCGGTGGCGGTGGCACTATGCTCCGATACGCCGTCAGGGTTCTTCGGTTCCCTCGGGTACAATCGGGGGAACTGTCTTCGCGTTTTACAGCATCTCTTTTATAGCGACAAGGCTGGTAGGCTGCTCGAGGATCTTGCCAGCGGTACGCCGGTCAGCTCCCTGCCATATCGCCATGGGAGCCGATGGACAGAGTCTGACTCTCCGTTGCGGCTGGAATTCCGAACTGAGGACGCGGTGCGAGATGGATGGAGTTCGGCCTTGGGGTCTGTAGACAGCGGCGGTCCGTGGCTTGGGCGCGGAGGGTCGCTGCCACCTGTCGGCACGTCGGTAAGTGTGCACGTGGACAGGCAAAAGGCGTGTATGCTGTTTCGTCGTGCTCCGGAGTGCGGCGTCGACCTATGCTTCGGTGACGATATGCAACTGATGGTTTCAGGTTACGGACTGTCCGCGGCGGGCGTCATCGATGAACGTCTCAGGTTGGTTGAGGCAAGGCTGCCAAGTCACGATGGACAATCCGAAATCGAGTCAAGCGAAGAGCACGCACGAGCAAAGTTCATGTGCCTGTACGCTGTAATGCTATCGAGCTTCCTGTCTCTGGGACCGAACCACACGCGCGAATACAAAATCGCGTCCAACCATCTGTAACATGCGACGCGATGGCTAAAGGAGAATGACGTACAGCTTGCGGCTTGTTCGAGTGGCCCCGCCGTGAACTAACGGGAATCGTAGCTGCATTCACTGCGGCAGGAAGGAGTATTGAGATCAGGCAGAAAACCACAAGATCGTGATCGTGAAGACGCATTGAGAAAGCTGTTTGAATTGCAGCCGGCCAACCAGAATCGCATCGGGCCCGATGCCGTCGATGAAGCCGGGCGCTACTTTGAACTCAAGAGCACAACCAGGGATCGGGTCTCCACAGCCCGCGACGTCGGTCTAGAGCACCTGAAGAAATGGCGCGAACGAAACTGGATTTTCGGGCGGGGGTACTACGAGGGAAACACTTTTAGGTTTGACCAAACATACTTTCTTAGTCCAGTCCAGTTGGAACCCTGGTTCGGGATGATCGAAGCGAAGCTCACAAAGGACGATGCTCTGTTTGGCCGCGTGCTGCACGTTCTCGATACAAACGGCTTTGCATCCGAAGAATGTGATCGCGTTCAACGGGCCTTCCGGCGGGGCGTGCTGCTAAACGACCCGAAGATCACCTGGGGGTATATCCGGATACATGGTACTGAGATCTGTTGCAATCATTCATCAGCTTTAAGGAAGCTCTTGGAGGATGCGAATTAAATGGACGGTGCAGGCAGTCTGAGATTCGGGACCGTGTAACGACGGAATTGCTTCATAAAGACCACGCCGAATCGCTTATCGAGACTGTGGTACCGATCTCGAGCACTGACGGTACGCGCATCGAGAATTCTGCCGGATATGATATCTCGTTTTCGAGGCACAGCAGACCCACTCACCTGCCTTCTTGAGTCAATTCGGAATTGGGTGCGTGAAGCCGGGAGCCTTTACAGGCGTGCCCCTTGGGGAGTGCCGTTCCGATGAAGTGCAAGGGATCGCAGGGAGCGAAAGGTTTCCGTAGAAGCTCCGCAGTCGGCGTAGGAATCAGGCGTGCGACAACGGCATCATCCCCGTACCCGGATACGAACAAGATTGCGACGTCGGGACTCGAATGAAGGATTTCCCGCACCATGTCGCCGGTTTTCATGCCTGGAACGACGACATCCGCGATCACCACCCCAAAGCTTTCGGCATGCGCCCTGAACGCTCGCATGCCAGTCTCCCCGTCGCGTGCCGGGAGGACTGCATAGCCGTTGCCTGCCAGCACCCTACAGATCAACTGCAGCACGGCGACGTCATCCTTCACGACGAGAGCCACCGGCGCGCTTTCGGCGCTGCCCGCTACAGACGATTACTGCCGCCGTAGCGGGTCAATCAACGCTTCAAAGCCGCTTAGGAGGAGTTGCCGCTCCGGTTCGGTTGCATCGGGCGGGCTTAGCACTGGGTAACGTTCGGCCAGCCAATCGACCACCCACGTTGGTTCGTAAAGGCCGATCAAAACGTAGGCGTCGAGCTCAGCCTTTTGCTCTTGGAGGGTCAGCGAGAGCCACTCGATGAACAGCAGTATGTGAATACTTTGGGGCGACGAGCTCTCCACGACGTCTTCCGGGATGCGGCCCGCCCCAGCCCGTCAATGAGGTCCGCCGTTGCGATCACCCGCCTTCCGCAGGACACCTGTCAAGCCGCCGGCAACGACGGCCCGCCATCTTCATTTCAGCGACACGCCCAAAAAGAACATATCGATCATCGTGGGGATATTGGCTTCGTAAGGATGCCGCTGGGGATCTTCAAGCCAGCCAAAGAGAAAGGCGTTGGTTATCCCTTCCAGCGCCATGGCCATTTGATACGGATCCAGCTTGCGAAAAACCTTCGTCTTTACGCCGGTGTCCAACACCGAAGCGAGTCTCGCCACCACCTCGTCATACAACTTGCGAATGTCCCGGTCCAAGCCAGCCTTGATGTTGAAGCTCGCTCCACGCGTCTCGGCGAAGTACAGCCGCAGCGTTGCGGCGCCGCCCACAAGCACTGCAGCCTTAGCCGCAACGTAGTCGTGCAGCAGTGAGGGGATGTCCTTCTCCTGATCGAGCGTTTCCTTCAGAATCTGGTGGTATTCCGCAACCTTGGCCAGGATCAACGCCTTGTACAAGTCCTCCTTGTTCTTGAAGAACTTATAGACCGTGCCGACGGCGAATTCGGCGCGCTGGGCGATCTGATGCATGGACACGCTGTGGTATCCCTTTTCGGAGAAAAGCTCGAGAGCCGCTGTCAGGAGTTCTTCTCTCTGCCGAAGTTTCTCTCTCTCTCTCCGGGGCAGCGTCGCGACGGCCGGGGCACCATTCTTCATCTCGCCATCCTTGCTTTATAGAATAGAACGTCGTATTATGAATCTAACGTCAGTTTATGAAACATATCGTCACTTGTCAAGATTTCACGTGGATAGCATGACAATGAATACGGAAACAACCGAAGCCCGCTTTCAGGACAAGCCCGCAAGCGTCCGCGATGCGTTGCGGCAAGTCAAGCTCAAGGTACTGTCGAGCGTCGAAACCTTGGTCGACGCGGCAAGGCACCCCCAGGAACCGAATGCAGTCACGCTACGCGATGTGGCTAACCAGGCACGACGCACCGGCGTAGCGTTCGGTCGCCTGGGCAATGCTGAGTTGCGGGACATGAACCGCACAATCGCCGGGCTTGCCAAAACGCAGATCGCCGTTGGCAAGTACGCCTTGCGCACAGGAGGCGCCCTGGTCGCCGGTTCAGTCTCGGGTGTGCTCGCCGGCATCGCCGAACGCTTGCAACCGCCACCAGCTGGCAAGAGCGATCAATCCAAACCTCCAGGTGGCGACTGATGTTGTGGGAAGCACTGGGCGCCGCGCATGAACTGGGACGGTTGCACGATATTGCGGCCATCTTAATCCGGTACGGCTTTGGCGACGTGGTGCAGCGCATCGGCATGGCAGGGGTGCTCGAGCGCGCCGGCAAAGTCCTGGGATGGCGAACTCCGGAAGGACTGGCGCGCCTTGCCCCGCCCGTCCGAGTGCGTTGCGCCTTGGAGGAACTGGGGCCGACTTTCATCAAGCTGGGCCAGATCCTGGCGACCCGCGTCGACTTGTTCCCTCCCGAATGGATCGCCGAGTTCGCCAAGTTGCAGGACGCCGCGCCGGCCGCGCCGCTGGCGGAGATCCGCGCACAGCTCAACGAGGACCTGGGCGAAGAGCCCGAGGCCGTCTTTGCCGAACTGGAAGCCGAGCCCCTGGCGGCGGCCTCGCTGGCGCAGGTGCACCGCGCCCGACTGGCCGATGGCACGCCGGTCATCCTCAAAGTGCGGCGGCCCGGCATTCGGCCGATTGTCGAAGCCGATCTGCGTCTGCTGAACCGTCTGGCTGAAATCGTGGAAACGGAAGCCCCCGATCTCCGGCGCTACCGACCGCGCGAGGTGATGCAGCAGTTCACCCTCTCAATGCGCAGCGAACTCGATTTTTCATCCGAGTGCCACAATGCCGAGCGCATCGCCGCTAACTTTGCGGGCCATGAGGAAATCGTGGTACCCCGCATCCATTGGCAATGGAGCGGCGAACGGCTCAACGTGCAGGACTACATCTACGGGATTCCGGGGCGGGATCTCGAGGAGGTGGATGCGGCCGGGCTGGATCGTAAGTTGCTGGCCCGCCGAGGCGCCAAGGCCGCGTTGAAGATGATGCTGGAAGACGGATTCTTCCATGCCGATCCGCATCCCGGCAACGTCCTTTACTTGCCGGGCAACCGCATCGCCTTCCTCGACTTTGGCATGGTGGGGCGGATTTCCGAGAAGCGGCGCTACCAGGTAGCCCTGATCCTGCGGCACCTGGCGGTTCGTGATTCCGCCTCCGTCGCCGCCGTTCTGCTGGACTGGGGAGACGGCACTGTGGATGTCGAACAGTTGACAGCCGGGATCGAAAGGTTCCTTGATCGATACCACGGCATGCCGCTGAGACAGATCGATCTCGGCGCAGTACTGTCTGATCTGGCTTCTATAGTTCGGAACCACAGCCTCGCGTTACCGCCTGAGTTGGCGCTACTGATCAAGGCGCTCATCGGTCTGCAAGGCGTGGGTCGCCAACTCGACCCCGACTTCGACATGGCTGCCGAAGCCAGTCCGTTCTTACAACAGGCGTTGCTCGCACACTATGCTCCAGACATCTTGTTCGAACGGGGTGGGCGCACTTTGGCCAGCGCATTACACCTGCTGGCAGGGCTGCCGCAGGACTTAAGGCAACTTGTGCGCGCCGCGGTCCGCGGCAAACTCCAGGTGCAGGTAGAGGTGCCCCCGGTCAGGCGTTTCGGAGATCAGATCGACTGCGCCGTGAGTCGACTGACGATCGGCATAATAACGGCCTCTCTGATTGTCGGTTCATCCATTATGCTGGCCGCCGGAGGCCACCCGGGGAATTCGAGTCTGCCGTCACTCGGACCGTTCGGACTGATTGCCGCCGCTATCGGGGGGCTGTGGGTGGCTGTCTCCGTCTGGCGTGGCGCAGGGAAGAAATGAGCTCAAAAAGTCTGTTGAGAGTCGAATGGAGATGCTATCCCCTTCCGCCGCCGCATTTGTCATCCTCGCTCTCGCAACGGCGTGGAGCGTGAGCATGCTTTGCCAGGGCAGCCAGATCGATGACGCGGCGAATCCGACGGCCGTGGGCCTTTTCATTGCCTCTCTGATTATCGCCTCCTCGTACGTTTTGACCGCAGGCAGCGGCCCCAAGATTTCGGGCCTACCCTTATACGGACTGTTCGGATGCATCGGCGCCACAATCGCGGGAATCTGGATGATCGTCTCCGTTTGGCGCGGAACGAGAAGGAAATAGTGAAAGGAGACGGGTAGCCCTACGGTTATGGACTTCTCGGTGAAACGCAAGAAGGTGGGTTTGGCATTGGGGAGTGGAGGTGCAAAAGGGCTTGCGCACATCGGTGTGATCAAGATTCTGGAGAAGCATAGCATCCCGATCGACTTTATCGCCGGATCGAGCATCGGCGCCATGGTGGGCGGGTTCTATGCGTCTGGTTTGACCTCGAAGGAAGTGGAGGAGGTCGCCTTAAGCACTGATTGGCGAAGGATCATATCAGTTCTGTCAGATCCGAGACTCAAGAATGGATTGATCGGCGGCGACAAAACACAAGCATTCATTGAGCGCTACGTGAACGGAAAGAACATTGAAGACTGTCACATCCCATTTGCGGCTATTGCGACGGATCTTGCAACCGGGGAAATCGTAGTACTGCGCAGTGGAAGCATGGCCTCGGCAATCCGGGCAAGCGTTTCGATCCCTTTAGCGTACTCCCCCGTCGAGGTGGAGGGAAGGATTCTTGTCGACGGTGGACTTGCGGCACCGGTGCCTGTAGGCGTGACAAGGGCCGCCGGGATGGATGTGGTTGTCGCAGTCAACTTGGAGAAGCATTATTGCCGCGGAAAATGGAAGCCCGGTTGGTACAGTATCGCCGACAATTCCCTCAGCATCATGAGGCATCATCTGTCGCTTCTCGATGCCTCGCGCGCCGACATCGTGATTGATGTCGAACTCGAGAGGACTCCTTGGTATCGGTTCACGGCTGGCAGGAACAAGATTCTCGCGGGTGAGAGAGCAACGGAAAGAATACTGCCTCAACTGGAGCGGGTTCTCTCAAGTAAGCGGTCCTGCCAGACCGCGTGATGCTCGTTTTTGCAGCACGGCGCCGGGTTGTGCCGTCGGTGACCTGTGGTCCGTCTCGCTGGCGCCCCGCGGCCTGTCGGCCAACGTGGCGCTTGGGAAACTCCGGCTACCCCTTATGGAGTTTCCCATTGATTCCGGAAGACGGGGGAAGGAAATGGAGACCACAGAAGCAATCACTTCATTACACTCGGGCGGCACTCTTAGGTTCGCCGGGAAGAGCGTGCGCGACGCGTCAATCTTGAATTTGATTGACCTTACTTTACGGCACGAAGCCTTGCGAACTCTCGCCTTCGCGGGGATTAAGACTTGCATTACCAACCAGAATGGCATGCTACGTCACGGCCAGAAGTTGCAGGAGGTGTTCGATCCGATCTGGAGAGTGGAGTACCTGACCAGGTATTTGGGCCTGCTCAACAACCGGGGCTCAGGCCGGGAGCACTGACATGAGTAACTCCCCGATCGTCTTGGTCGCCGGAAGCAACACCAGAAGTTCAGCCTTACCTTTGTTCGCGCTGTTCGGATACATCTTTGCCGCGAGCGCGGGAATCTGGGTGATCGTCTCTGCTTGGCGTAGACGGAGGAAGGAATAGTGAGGCTCGCCGCGCTCGGTCTGGCGCTCGCTTTCCTCGCGGGGATCATGC